>NZ_JBHXMY010000470.1:0-4702 GCF_042720195.1 Nocardia sp. NPDC058497
TCGATGACGCCGCCCTCACCGCCGCCAGGTACCTGTGCATCCGTGGCGGGGATCTGACCTCGGCCGACGGCTGGCAGCGCGCCCTGTTCGCCTATAACCAGTCGAACAAGTACATGCGGGTCGTGCGGGACAGGGCGGCCACCTACAGCATCGGCCGCCGCGTGTAGTCGGCTCCGGCCCGGAGTGCCGGTTACTCGACGTCACGCCGAGACGATAGGCTCGCACCCGCACGGACCAAGCCGTGAGACCTACCGTGCCTTCAGTCGTAAGGAGTCGTTTTCGTGGCCATCATCGAACAGGTCGGAGCGCGCGAGATTCTGGATTCGCGCGGCAATCCCACTGTCGAGGTCGAGATCGCCCTCGACGACGGCACCCTGACCAGGGCGGACGTTCCGTCCGGCGCGTCCACCGGTGAGCACGAGGCCGTCGAGCTGCGTGACGGTGGCGATCGCTACAACGGCAAGGGTGTCACCAAGGCCGTCGAGGGTGTCCTCGACGAGATCGCGCCCGCCATCATCGGCCTCGACGCCGTCGAGCAGCGCACCGTCGACCAGGTCCTGCTGGATCTGGACGGCACCCCGGACAAGTCCCGCCTCGGCGCGAACGCCCTGCTCGGCGTCTCGCTGGCCGTGGCCCGCGGTGCGGCCGAGTCCTCGGGCCTGGAGCTGTTCCGCTACCTGGGCGGCCCGAACGCCCACGTGCTGCCCGTGCCCATGATGAACATCCTCAACGGTGGCGCGCACGCCGACACCGGCGTCGATGTCCAGGAGTTCATGGTCGCCCCGATCGGCGCCCCGACCTTCCGTGAGGCGCTGCGCTGGGGCACCGAGGTGTACCACTCGCTGAAGTCGGTGCTCAAGGAGAAGGGCCTGTCCACCGGTCTCGGTGACGAGGGTGGCTTCGCCCCCGACGTCGCTGGCACCGTGGAGGCCCTCGACCTGATCAGCGTCGCCATCGAGCGCGCGGGCTACAAGCTCGGCACCGATGTCGCGCTGGCGCTCGACGTGGCCGCCACCGAGTTCTACACCCCCGGTGAGGGCTACAAGTTCGAGGGCCAGGTCCGCACGGCCGCCGAGATGGGCGAGTTCTACGCCGACCTGCTCACCCGGTACCCGCTGGTCTCCATCGAGGACCCGCTGTCGGAGGACGACTGGGACGGCTGGGTCGCGCTGACCGACGCCATCGGCGACAAGGTGCAGCTGGTCGGCGACGACCTGTTCGTCACCAACCCCGAGCGCCTCGAAGAGGGCATCGCCAAGGGCGCCGCCAACGCGCTGCTGGTGAAGGTCAACCAGATCGGCACGCTGACCGAGACCCTCGACGCCGTCGAGCTCGCGCACCGCAACGGCTACAAGACCATGATGTCGCACCGTTCGGGCGAGACCGAGGACACCACCATCGCCGACCTCGCGGTCGCCGTCGGTTCGGGTCAGATCAAGACCGGCGCTCCCGCGCGTTCCGAGCGGGTCGCCAAGTACAACCAGTTGCTGCGCATCGAGGACGCCCTCGGTGACTCGGCACGCTACGCGGGTGACGTGGCCTTCCCGCGTTTCACCGGCGAGTTCTGAGCACAGCAGTACCGCAGTACAGGTTGAGATGACGGGGCGGTAGCGAATGACCGAGCGACGTGCGCGTGGAACCAGTCCGGGTGGACGAGGCGACCGCCGCACGTCGCGGGCCGCGCGCTCCCGCCCCAGTCATCTCGACGCTCCCGGCCGCCCCGCCGCGGCCAAACGCACCACCCGGCGCCGCCCCGAATCCGCCACCGGCGCGACGACGGGCAAGCGCAAGCCCAGCGGCAAGCTCGAGCGCAGCGAACACACCATCCTCGGTCTCTCGACCGGCAAGGCGGTGATCCTCGCTGCCGTGCTGTGCGGCCTGGCGCTGACCCTGGCCGTGCCGACCCGCACCTACTTCAGTCAGCGGGCCGAAGCGGCCGCGCTGGCCCAGCAGCGCGCGGAACTGGACGCCGACCTGGCCGTCCTGCGTGATCGCCGGGCCCAGCAGCAGGATCCGGCCTACATCCGCTCCGAGGCCCGCGACCGGTTGCGCCTGGTGATGCCCGGCGAAACCCCCTACATCGTGCAGATTCCCGGCATCGAAGCACCGGCGCCGCCGCCGATGAGCACCCGAACAGCGGCGCCCGACCCCTGGTACACCGACCTGTGGCGCAGCATTTCCGAACCGGCCCCGGAAGGACCAAGGTGACCGCACCGAACGAGCGCGACCTCGAGATCATCGCCCAGCAGCTGGGCCGCGAGCCGCGCGGTGTGCTCGCCGTCGCCTATCGCACCCCCGACGGCCTGCCCGCCGTGGTGAAGACCGCCCCGCGCCTGCCCGACGGCACCCCGTTCCCCACCCTCTACTACCTGACCGATCCGCGGCTCACCGCCGAGGCGAGCAGGCAGGAATCGGCCGGGGTGATGCGCGAGATGACCGAACGTCTCGCCGCCGACCCAGAGCTGGCCGCGGCCTACCGCGCCGCGCACGAGAGCTACCTGGCCGAACGCGACGAGATCGAGTCGCTCGGCACCGATTTCACCGGCGGCGGCATGCCCGACCGGGTCAAGTGCCTCCATGTGCTGATCGCGCATTCGCTGGCCAAGGGGCCCGGCGTCAACCCGTTCGGTGACGAGGCCGTGGCGCTGGCCGCCGACGCCGGACTGCGCGGCACCGCGATCCCCGCCGACTGGCCCGCCGCCCGCGAGTCCGGCGAACCGGCATAATCGCGGACAGCACGCTGCGCCTGCACCACCTCGCACGGCGCTCGGGCCGACCAGGAGGAACATCATGACTGAGCGCATCGCCGCGGTGGACTGCGGTACCAACTCGATCCGTCTGCTGATCGCCGAGGTCGGCGCCGACGGTGGTCTCACCGATGTGCACCGCGAGATGCGGATCGTGCGGCTCGGCCAGGGTGTCGACGCCACCGGCAGGCTCGCGCCCGAGGCGATCGAGCGCACGCGTATCGCGCTGGCCGACTACGTCGATCTGATGCTCGCGCAGGATGTTTCGCGCGTCCGGATGGTCGCCACCTCCGCCACCCGCGACGCCGCCAACCGGGACGACTTCTTCGAGATGACCCGCGCCGAACTCGGCCGGGTCGTCGACGGCGCCGTCGCCGAGGTGATCACCGGCGACGAAGAAGCGCGACTGTCCTTCGCGGGCGCGGTCGGCGAACTGTCCGCTGACGCAGGACCTTTCGTCGTTGTCGACCTGGGCGGTGGCTCCACCGAGCTGGTCGTCGGCGACAGTGACGGTGTCCAGGCGGCGTATTCCGCCGATATCGGCTGCGTGCGTGTCACCGAGCGCTGCCTGCCCGGCAACCCGCCGACGGCCGAACAGGTCGACGCCGCACGGGAATTCGCGCAGAGCAAGCTCGACGAGGCCTTCGCCAAGGTTCCGGTCGACAAGGTGCACACCTGGGTCGGCGTCGCCGGCACCATGACCACGATCACCGCCGTGGCCCTCGACCTGCCCGAATACGACTCCACCCGAGTCCATCTCACCCGGCTGAGCCTGGCCGAGGTGCACGAGGTGTGCGACCGCCTGATCGGCATGGACCACGACCAGCGCGCCGCGCTCGGCCCGATGCACCCCGGCCGGGTCGACGTGATCGGCGGCGGCGCGGTCATCACCGAGGTGCTGGCCGACGAATTGGCCCGCCGCGCCGGTGTTTCCGAGCTGGTCGTGAGCGAGCACGACATCCTCGACGGCATCGCGATGTCGATCCTCGGCTGAGCCGCGCTGCTGGTCCGGCCCGCCTGAAACGACATCGCCGCGCACCATGATGCTGTCGGGGCGCGGCGATGAGGGTGTTCAGGATCAGGGAAGCACCTGCGGGATCATTTCGGGTGCCGCGGCGCCGACGGCCGCGCCGATGAGCGCGCCGATGAGGGCATTGGGCAGGCCGACCATCCCGACACACGGCAGGTACAGGATGACGGCGGTGATCGCCGGCACGCACACGATCGCGGCGAACACCATGCCGACCCCGGCACCGAGAGCAGCGGCATTCTGGACCGGGTCGGAGTTCTGCGCGGCCGGATTGGTGGCGACCGTCTTCAGCTCGGCGGCCGCGCCCTGGGTGACCTGCGGCGTCGCCGTCAGTGTGCGCCCGTCGGCGGAGATCTCGGTGGCCACGGTGATGGTATTGCCGCCGACCGTGCCGAAGCTGGTCGGCACCTGGGCGATCGGGCTGCCGGTCGCGGATTCGACCGTCAGCGTGCCGTCCTGGCCGAGGACGAAGCGCCCGTCGTCCACGGTCGCCGAGACGGTCCGCAGATCCGGCGTCACAGACGTGCTGTAGCCGATGCCCTCGGCATTGCCGACCGAAGACAATCCCTGGGCGAATCGCGCCTGCTGATCGGTATCGACCTCGGCCGAGGCGACACCGGCGAACGTGGCGGCCACCGCGACCGGCTGGACGGCGGCGAGCATCCGCCGCGTCACGCTGGAACTCGAGTTCTGGAACATATCGGAGAAGCTCCCTCTCCGAACTCGCCCGAAGAATTCGACCCCCGGGAGAATCCGAAATTTCGTGGTCGATGAACACCAGCTATTCGGACCGCCCGCGCCGTTGGATGGATGTCCTTGCCCGCCCTATTCACCTCGGGCGAGTCGCGGAGCCCTCGCCGCGGGCCGGATCGGAGCGCGGTACCGGCGCAGGGCGACCCGCTCGGGCCCGGGCGCGGGGGCGCGC
>NZ_JBHXMY010000471.1:0-4700 GCF_042720195.1 Nocardia sp. NPDC058497
ACAGATCAGGCACCGTTGCTTGCTCCTTCGTCGCCTACGCAACGGCACCTGACCGGCGGGACGGCCGCGACGGCCGACTGCGTCGGCCTGCCCTCCTCGAGGTCGGGCGCACATGGCTGGTTGATTCGGTGCGCGGACGTCTCAGGGGTGTGCCGGGTGGTGACGGGTGGCAGACTCGATGGCGACAGAGTCCACACGAGTAGGGGTATCGATGCCGCATCGCCGTTGGAAGGTCCGTGCCGTGCGCGCGGGCGCGTTCACCCTGCCGAATCTCGCTGCGGGATCGGTGTTCTGATGCGCGAGCTGTACCCGGCGATCGAGCCGTTCGACAAGGGTCTGCTCGACGTCGGTGACGGGCAGTCGGTGTACTGGGAGGTCAGCGGCAACCCCGACGGCAAGCCGGTGGTGTTCGTGCACGGCGGGCCCGGCGGTGGCACCGCTCCGCTGCAACGGCGCTTCTTCGACCCCGCGGTCTACCGGATCGTGCTGTTCGATCAGCGCGGCTGCGGGCAGTCGGTGCCGCACATCGCCGACGGCGCGAGCCTGGACGTCAACACCACGCCGCACCTGATCGCCGACATGGAACTGCTGCGCGCGCACCTCGGCATCGAACGCTGGCAGGTGTTCGGCGGTTCGTGGGGTTCCACCCTCGGCCTCGCCTACGCCCAGGCCCATCCCGAGCGGGTGACCGAACTGGTGCTGCGCGGGATCTTCCTGTTGCGGCGCAAGGAGATCGACTGGTACTACAACGGCGCCGCGGGCAACGTGTACCCGGCCGAGTGGTCGAAATTCCTGGCCCCGGTCCCCGTCGAGCAGCGCGGCGACGACCTGGTCGAGGTGTATCACCGGCTGCTGCACTCCCCCGATCCGCGGGTGGCCCTCGAGGCCGCCGTCGCGTGGTCGACGTGGGAAGGCGCGACGAGTTCGCTACTGCCGCAACCGGATCGGATCGCCGAGACCGGCGAGGCGCGCTTCGCGCTGGCCTTCGCCCGGATCGAAAACCACTATTTCCGGCACGGCGGATTCCTCGACGAGGGACAGTTGCTGCGTGACCTCGATCGGATCGCCCACATCCCCGGCGTGATCGTGCAGGGCCGCCACGACATCGTGTGCCCCGCGGTGAGCGCCTGGGAACTGCACAGGGCCTGGCCGGGCTCCACGCTGCACATCGTCGAGGACGCCGGGCACACCGCCCACGAACCCGGCATCACGCATCACCTGGTCGAGGCGACCGATGCGTTCGGGAAGATAGGCTGAAATCATGGCGCGCAAGGCCGGGAAAGCCGTTGTCGCGGCGCTCCGCGAGGACATCGACCGGCTGCTTGCCGCCGACCCTGACGTGCGCGCCGACGCCGACGACTCGGTCCACCAGATGCGGGTGGCCACACGCAGGCTGCGCAGCGTGCTGCGCTCCTATCGCGACCTGTTCGACCACCATCAGGCCGCCGCGACCGTGACCGAACTGAAGTGGCTGGCCGATCTGCTCGGCGTCGCCCGCGACGCGGAGGTGCGCGCCGCGCGGTTCGAGGATCTGCTCGCCGGGCATGACGAGGTCCCCGCCGAGGTGACCGAGGCTCTGGTCGGGGCATCCAGGAACGCCTACACCGACGCGCACGCGATCGTGCTCACCGAACTCGACGGTATGCGCTACCGCCACCTGGCCGAGGTGCTGCAAGCCTGGCGGACCGAGCCACCGCTGGCCGCCGACCTGGCGCACGAGAAGGCCCGGCACGTCTTCGACAAGGTCGTGCGCCGCGACCGCAAACGCCTGCGCAAACTCGTCTTCGCCGAACCCACCGCCGCACCGGCCGAGCGCGTCGAAATGCTGCACGATATCCGCAAGGGCGCCAAGCGCTTACGCTATTCCTGCGAGGCCGCGGGCGAGGTCCTCGGCACCGACGCCACCGATCTCGGCACCCGCGCCAAACGCCTGCAAACCGTCCTCGGCGACCACCGCGACGCCGTCGAATCCCGCGAAGCCATCCTCGCCGCGGCCCCCGGCCCGAACTCCACCCTCTACGAACTCCTCGCCGACGCCGAGGAAGCCGCCGCGGGCAGATCCCTGGCCCGCTACCCCGCCGCCGCCGCCTTCGTCTCGGCCGCCGGGTTGAGGGTGTAGCTGGCTACACCGTCGACCCGGTGGCCAGCTCCATCGAGAACGCGGCGCGCCACGACAACCATGGGAGTCATGACGCACACACCAGCCGAGCCGACGGTGATCATCGGCAGTTCCGGCGAGCAGACCGAGGTGATCGACGCCCGACGGGCGGACCGGGGCCACCGCGGCGGGGTGCTCGCCACCGTGGCGCGGGCGCCCTTCCGGCTCAGGACCTGGAAGGAGCTCGGCTACCTGATCCTGTCGTTCGTGCTCGGCTGCGTGGCCGTGTGCTACCTGTTCTTCGGTTTCGGCGGCGGGCTGTACGCGTCGATCTTCCTCGTCGGCATCCCGCTGCTGGCGGTGATCCTGCTCGGCGGCCGGGTGTGGGGGCGGATCTACCGGTCGCTCGGCGGCGCACTGCTCGGCATCCGGGTCGAGGCGCCACCGGCCTTCGTCCGTGGACCGGGCCTGATCGGTTTCCTGAAGAGCGCGTTCACCGATCGGGTGAGCTGGCGTGCCGCGCTGTTCCTGCTCGCCCAGTCCGTGCTCGGCGTGGTGGTCGGCTATGTCGTGCTCGTCGTGACCGCGATGGTCGCGTTCACGGCGATCTCCCCGATTCCGTGGCTGCTGGTCGATCCGGTCCAGGTGGACGAGAGCGGGGTCGAGCGGCACAGCCTCGTGCAGTTCGGTTCGTTCTATGTCGACACCTGGCCCCGGGTGCTGGCCATGTCCGGCATCGGCCTCGCGTTGTGTTTCGCGCTGCCGTGGCTGTTCCGCGGCGTCTGCTGGGTGCACGGGATGCTGATCACCCACTTGCTGGCGGCGACCCCGCGAGACCGGCAGCTGGCCGAGCTGCGCGCCAGCCGGAAGGCCGCGGTCGACGACGCCGCCGCGACGCTGCGCCGGGTCGAGCGCGACCTGCACGACGGCACGCAGGCGCGCCTGGTCACCATCGCGATGGCCCTCGGCCGGGCCGAGGAACGCTTGGCCACCGGCGGTGACCCCGGCGATCTCGTCGCCGAGGCCCGCGCCGGCGCCAAGGAGGCGCTGACCGAGCTGCGCGAACTGGTCCGTGGCATCCACCCGCCCGCACTCGAACTCGGTCTCGGTCCCGCCCTGGAGACGCTCACCGCCCGCTGCGCGGTGCCGGTCGAGCTGCGCGTCCACCTGCCGCGGCGGCCGAGCCCCGCGATCGAGGCGATCGCCTATTTCTCGGTCGCCGAACTGCTCACCAATGTGGTCAAACACGCACGGGCGACGGAGGTTACCGTCACGGTGTCGCCCGAGGGCTTGCGCTCCCTGGCGATCACCGTGCGCGACAACGGAATCGGTGGTGCGCAGCCTTCCGGCACCGACGCGGCGGGTGGCAGCGGGCTGGCCGGTCTCGCCGCCCGCGCGAAGGCCGTCGACGGCACACTCACCGTCGACAGTCCCGCCGGCGGGCCTACCGTGGTGACCATGGTGTTGCCGATGGCGGGTCCGCAGTGAGCGCGCCCGGGTCGCTGCGGGTGGTGATCGCCGAGGACAGCGCCATCCTGCGGGACGGGCTGGCCGGACTGCTGACCGAACGCGGCCACGAGGTGGTGGCGATGGTCGGTGACGCACTGTCGTTGCGCGAGGTGGTCGGCACCCAGCGGCCCGACGTCGCGGTGGTGGACGTGCGGATGCCGCCCACGTTCACCGACGAGGGACTGCTGGCCGCGATCGAACTGCGCCGGGCGTACCCGGGTGCCGGTGTGCTGGTCTTCTCCCAGTGGATCGAAACCCGGTACGCGACAGAACTTCTCGCGGCGGGTGCCGGTGGGGTCGGCTACCTGCTCAAGGACCGGGTCGCCGATGTCGCCGATTTCGTCGACGCGCTGCACCGGGTCGCGACCGGCGGCACCGCGCTCGACCCTGAGGTGGTGAAGCAGCTGATGGGCGCGTCAAGGCAGCAGGACTCGCTGACCCGGCTCACTCCCCGCGAGCGTGAGGTGCTCGAGCTGATGGCCCAGGGCCTGACGAACAGCGCGATCGCCGCGGCCATCACCGTCACCGAGCGCGCGGTCGAGAAGCACATCGGCAACATCTTCACCAAACTCGACCTGCCACCCTCGGACACCCACCACCGCAGAGTGCTCGCGGTCCTGCGCCTGCGCGGGTGAGCGAGGGACCCTGGGTGGGGATTACCGAGGGTTCCCGGAGTCCAGCGGTGACGCGGCCGTCAGTGCGCAGCGTCGCCGTCGTATTCGAAAGCGATCGTCCGGGTCGCGACGTCGGCCACCGCGAGGCGTACGGAGACATGTTCGCCTTCCGGCGGCTTCCCCTCACATCGGCCGAGGATCGGGGGGTCGGCGACGAAGATCTCGGCGGGCCTGCTGCCGTTGGCCTCCCGCAGGACGAGGGCGGAGAACTCGGCGCCGACCCGGGGTGCCAGGACAGTCGCCTCGGTCAGGTCCACGCAGGCGCGGTCCACCTTGTTGGCCACGGCATCGGTGCGGCGCAGGGTTTCGGCCGCGGGGCCGAGGCCGTCGACCACCCACTGCGGCACTTCGGCACCGGCGCAGTGGGCCAGGCAGATCTCGGTGGTGAACCTGTCGGCGAGGCGACGCAGCGGGGCCGT
>NZ_JBHXMY010000472.1:0-4677 GCF_042720195.1 Nocardia sp. NPDC058497
TAAAGACACTGGGGCAGACGTTGGTACCGCCGGCAATAAACGGCAAAATCAATTCGTTGACGGATTTGTCGAAGGAAATCGAGGTGTTCAATACGAATCGGATGCTGGACGTACCGGCGAGGAGCGGCACGAGCGATCGGAGTCTTTCGTCGAGGACGTCCTTTTCGATCATCACGCCCTTCGGGACGCCCGTCGATCCCGAGGTGAAGATGATGTATGCCAGGTTCGGCCGACGATTTCCATTGCCGGTGGGACGAACAGTGCTGGTCCTGCTGTCTAGGTTGTCGACATCCACGATCAGCGACGCGTCCGATTCCGCGAGAACGAGGTCGACCCGTTGAGCGGGCCAACGGTCATCGAGTGGGACGTAGACGCGGTTGGCCGCCAGGCATGCGAGGAAACGGGTCAAAGTGCCGTAGCCGCGTTGGCCTCTCACCGCGACGGCGTCACCGGGTTGAGACAACTCTTCGATTTCGACGACCGAGCGCTGTACGTCGGCCAGCAGATCTGCATAGGTGTGTTGACCGTGGGTGCCGATAAACGCGATCTCATCTGGATGAGTGGCCGCTCGACCTGCGATCTGGGTCCATAGGGGCATGTCGGTTACTCCTGGGTGAAACGTGCGGTCGACAGAATGTGCTGGCGTGCGGCGTCGATTCCCGACAGCAGCGAACGCCGGTCCGGTGCCGTCACGAGCAGGTCGCAGATCGCGTTGAGCGTTCCGTGTCGCGCGTCGAAGCCCTCATCGCGCTTACGGCGTCGTGCGACACCGATATTCGGCGAGATCCGGGTAAGGTGCCGGTAGTCGGGTGGCGTCACCAATTTCCCGGCGCCGCCTGGAGGATGGACCAGTATGTAGGCCGCATGTGTGTCCGGGGCCGGAAGGTGCGGCGGGAGACCAGCACAGATATCGAACACGGCTCCGACCAGGTCCGCGCCCGGTGTCGAGGCCGTGGACATCACGTGCAGATAGCCCCCGAGTCGCGGGTTGACCTCGACCACCTGGAAGCCGTCGGCGGTGTGCACGAATTCGATATGAAACGCCGGCCAGTGCCCGTCCCAGATACCCCCGATCCGCGCGGCCCAATCCTGCAGACAGGCTCGATGTTCGTCCGACATGCGAGACGGGATCAACAATCCCGTCTCGCCAAAATTGGCGGTCGGCGCAGCTCGGTCGGCAGGGAGAAACTCTGGTCCGGTCGGCGACATGAACACATCGACCGACACGTAGGCCGCGTACCAATCCGCATCGTCGCCGAACGGTATGTGGTCATGGAATTGCTCGGCGAAGTACTTCCCGTGAGCCAGGTCGATGTCGTGCCTGGCCGCGAACGAGTACCAGGCGGCCATATCGCCCACCACCGCGATGTCTCGGCTCGAGACACCGCGTCGAGGCTTCACCACGATCGGACTGCACTCGGCGAGGGCCGCCGCAAGGTCGGAGTCGCCGTCGAGCGGCCACACCTTGGTGTGTGACATGCCTCGACTGTTGAGGAGCCGGCGCATGTCCAACTTGTCGGCGGGAGTGGGCAGGTCCGGTCGACGAAGGTGAACTGTCGCCTCGAGCGCCTGGTACGCGTATCGCTCATCGAAGGTGATCAGCGCCGTCAGATCGTGATTGCGGGTAACGGTGGTGAGGTCATCCCCAACAGCGTGCAACCGGATCGACATCGAGTCGGCGAGCAACGCGATTTCCGGTGTTGCCTCCAAGACCGCAGTGGGGACGAACACCAGGCAATCGCGCTCCCGGGCGTGGCGCAGAAGGTCGAGATAGGGAGCTGACGGGCAGTCCCCGAGCAGCAATCCGATTGTGGATTCGGTCATCGCTCGAGACCTGCCGCCAACGCATCGAGACCGGCCGCGGCGAGAGAAGAGTCAGGGCGGTACTTGATGCTCAATCGGACCCGATCGCCGAAGCGATCGGCGACACATCGCAGGTGATGGCCGGTGATCGCGTCGGGGGATGACTGTGGGCCGAAATCGACGTCCATCGGTTGACAGTCGCCGATGCGAGCGTGCAGGTTCGTCAAGAGGGCACCGCGGTAGTTGAGATACAGCCGTGCTGGTTGTGCGAGAAGCCGCCCGGTGAAATCGTCGACAAGGTAGTCGCCGTCGGTGGCCTCGGCCAGTGCCACCTCGGCATCGGTGACCGACCATGCACCATCGTTTGGCAGCACAAGCCGTCGGATTTGAGCAAACCAGCCGACGGTGTTTGCCAGCGATGGCCAGCCGGCGGCCACGTCTCGGCCATGCCAGGTGAAATCCAGACGGTTTCGGGATGGATCCACGCGATCACGTGCGGTTCGGCTGAAGGCCGCGACGAGGGCAGGTGCGATGTGGCGCGAGTGCAGACTGCCGACATCCAGTTCCACGGTGGTGGTCCGCAACGACTGCATGGGAACGGTGCCCTGGTCCGTCGACGCGAGATCTGCGCGAACGAAGTCGTGGGTGGCAACGTGGGTGAGCCAGGCTACGTAGTTGTCGGACGTGGTTTCTATGTCGGACTTCTCATGAAGCGCGGTGACCAGGTCGTTATGGAGGACACCGATGCTGTGCCCGTCCACGCACAGGTGGTGGAGCAAGACAGTCACAGCTAGCGGGCCGCTGTCAGTATTCCAGACGAGTGCCACGCACAGCGGCCCGCGTGCGAGATCGAACCGGGCACCCCAGTGATCGACAGCAGTTTTGACAGGGCCAACGTCGTGGAGACCCTCGACCGGGACGTCAATCAGTGCGATGACACGTTGATCCGCGGAGGTCACAGACTGTGTCCAGCCGCGCTCGGAGCGGAGAAACCGCGCGGTCAGAGCGGGATGCCGGGTGACCAGGTCGGCCAGCGCCCTCCCGAGACGGCCTCGATCGGCGTGTTCGCACAGAGCTACGGTGAAATGATCGTTGTGCCAGTCACGGGTGGGTCCGTCTGCGACGACCGTGTACAACTGTGTGGGAGTCAACGGCAAATCGTGCGAAGCGGATGCGATCTCCTCGGTGGAAATTTGGCCGCGCCCGGATTGGGAATCGGCGCAGGCCAGAAGCGTTTCCAGAGTCGGTGCCGCGAAGAATTCAGTGCTGCCGACACGGACGTCGAGACGCTCGAGGCGTGCGATCAGTTGAACGGCCCCGAGGCTGTCACCACCCAGATCGAACCAGTTGTCCTCCGGCAGTGGATCCTCGTATTCGAGCATGCTCATCCACAACGACGTCACCAGCTCGATCGGATGGGGATCAGCGCCCACACTTGTGCTCACCAGTGGCCCTCTCATGCGTAGATACGGTTGTCGAGTAGAGAACGCAGATCGTCTCCCGTGAGATGCTCGGCAGGCGCGAGGTAGCGGTCGATGCAGACATCGGTCAGTCCGACACGACCGAGCAGATAGGGCAGCGCGGCCGCGAAAGCTTCGGTGGTCGGCATCCCGAACCCTTGGGCGCCGGCGAACGCGAGCATTGTGAACAACGCCGGAATGTCTTCACGAAGGTTTCTGGACAGGCGAAGGCTGCGCACATCGACCGGCGACAGCGATCGGTACAGCGTCCGGGTAGCCGCCATGGTGCTGAAGAAGTCCGATCGTGGCTCGTGTCCATATTGGCGTTGAAGGATCTGCGGGAAGGTCTCGGCGTGCACGCCATATGAGAGGGCCAGCCCCACACGCTCGACATCCATGGCGTCGAGTTGCTGCGCGAGTGTCGGATCGATGCCCTCGCTGTAGTGGAGGTAGCGTTCGCCACGGGCCGTGCGAACCACGTTGCTTGGATCGAGCGTCACAGCGGTATGGATGTAGTACCCGAGAGGGTCGAAGAGAAGTTCGATCGGAGACCGCTCACAAAATCGGCTCTTCCAGCTTTGATCACCGAGCGCCTGCGCGACGTCACTGATCGCACGATCCAAATCCCTGCCGTAATGGGCGACGCCGACGCTCGCCTTGCGATTGTACTCGACTGTGGAGCCGTCGACGCGGCAGCCGTACAGCGAGTCCTCGACCAAAAGCATGTTCCATCGCGCGGCGCGCGGATCTCGCAGCTTTCCGGCCAGCCACAGCGCGCCACCCTGTCCGCCCCGGATCATGACAATCGTCGCGTTCTTGTGGCCGAGTCGTGTCAGCAGCAGGTCGATCACGACACGTCGGACGCTGGGGATATCAGGGACGGTGACGAAGACGATCGTGGCCGCTGACAGAACGTTCGAATTGTCAAGGAGGAGAAAATCCTCGGCCCCGGTGGTCACCGTATCCGCGACGCCGGTCACGATATCATGCATCGTTATCGCCTGCCCGGCAAAGGGAGGAGTGCGTGAAGTGAGAACCGTGACCGCCGCCTCGGGCCGTGCGCGCAGGATGTCGGCATAAAGGGTGATTCCAACGTGACCGCCGCCGATGACTACCGTGCGATCACTCATTGTCCAGCCTGATCATCAGTGGGGACCATTCCGGACGAGTCGCGCGCCGATTTGCATATGCGCGGAAGACCAAGCGCTCGCATTCGTCCGTTGCCATAGCCTCGCGGCCGTGCAAATAATGGTCGTTGGGGATTACCAACGCTTCACCTTTGCGAATCGAGTGGCCATGGATCGCACCGATTTCATCGGCTGCCCGCCCCATTTCGATCCGGGCTCGATCGAATCTATCGAATTCGTCCGGCGGCAGCGAGGCGTCGGTATCTATAGAATCGAAGTGGTAGAGC
>NZ_JBHXMY010000473.1:0-4645 GCF_042720195.1 Nocardia sp. NPDC058497
CGTTCACGGATATCAGGAGGAGTACGAGCAGCTCGGCGGCTGCGGTGGCTTGCTGAGTCCAGTGACGCTTCCCTCGATCGAGGATCTTCGAAATGCATTGATCGATGAGTTTCGTGCGGCTGGCATCGAAGGGGAGCCCTCCCCATCACTCCGTCCTGTCGGCGTCGAACTGTGCAACGTTCGCAATAGGTTCGAATACGATATCGCTTTTATCAAGCAAGCGGACGCGGCTGTCAGCGAGGCGAATCCGGGTGTGTCTGGTGATCGGGTCGATGCCGCGATACGACGTGTGTGTTTGAGCGCCTGGCATCAGGAAGTGCTATCCAACAAAGAGGGATGGGACGACGCACCGTGGTGGGACTATCTCGACCTCGAGGCGTTGCTGCCGTGGGCGGCTGTAGCTCTCGGCCTCCCGGGTGAAGATCCCCGCCGCTATGGCAACCTGGTCGCGAAGGTCGCCAGCCTCACGGTGCCCGACTCTCTTGCCGCCTGGCTGTGGCACGACCTGCCCGAAGAGTTTCTTTTCGAGCTGTGTTCTGCGGTCAAGAAGCTCGCGGCGAACGAATTAGGACACCAGACGTATTGAATGAAATAGACTACAGCAGTTGAGTATTGGAATGAACCCCTATCTCGTTGACCCCCAGGAACTACGGGCGACGATCGGATCTCGGGACAGCGGATTTGGTGCAGGATCTCACGGATTCGATGCGGTCGCAGTTCGCCAGTCGCGGCGCCTACCTGCCCGAGTTGATCTCCGAGGGATACCCCACGCTCGCCGAATCGCCTGGCCGGAGAACAACGAGATCAGCACCAAGATTAGAGACCTGCGGGAAGTCATGCGTCAACCAGGAAAGCCCGCCTGGCCGGCCTGCCTCATCCAACTGAAGCGATCCGACATTGCCCTGAACATCGACTTCGAATACGACAAGATCAATCGCTGGTTCGCCGCGATGCCCGACGAGCTACGGCCACAGTGACGGAACCGGCCTAGTCATCGGCCCAAAGGATGACGACAAAAACCGGGGGGGTGACTTTACCAACCCCGATAAGAGAAAGTCAACAAGAATAATGGCTTCCGATTCGTGGTACATCTTGAAATCCTCAGTGGCAGTGCTGAAATCAGCCAAGAGACTGGCGGTTTTCCCGATACTGTCCGGCCTGGCGAATATGGTCACCATAGCGACGTTCGTTATGCCGATCGTGAGGTTCGGCATGTGGGAGCGGTCATCGGTGACGACCTGCGTATTGATCGGGCTGTTGTATCTAACGATGGCCTTCGTCGCGTCGTTCTTCAATGCCGCGTTGATCTCGCAGGCTGATGTTGCGTTACGCGGCGGCACTCCGAGCGTGACGGGAGGCGTCCGGGTCGCGGCAGCGCGGTGGCGGCGGGTGCTGTTGTGGTCTTTGGTATCCGCGACGGTGGCCCATGTGCTGCATCTGGTCCAAGAGCGCTTCGGGTTTCTCGGCTGGATCGTGACTGCGATCACCGGTACCGCGTGGCAGGTGGCGACATTTCTGGCGGTGCCGCAAATGGTGCTCGCCGATCGCGGATTTGTCGATGCGGTGAAGGATTCTGCCGAGTCGATGAAGCGGACGTGGGGGGCGAACCTGGTCGGCACCGTGGGATTTCACCTGTTCTTGATGGCCGCGATCACTCCGGGGATCGTGCTGTCCATTCTGAGCTTGCCGGTCCTTGGCGTCAGTACCGCGCTGGCGAAGCTGGGGATCGCGGGCGGAATCTTGTGGGTTATCGCGGTCCTGATCATGCTGTCCGCGGTGTCGGGTATCTTTCAGACCGCGATTTATCGCTTCAGCACCGACGGGACCGCTCCGAACGCTTTTGACCCCGATGACCTGGCATACGCGTTCCAGCGTCGATAGCCACACCCCGCAACATGATTCGAGATCAGAGGAAATTGTGTAGATTTATGCGCATGGTCG
Source organism: Nocardia sp. NPDC058497 (assembly GCF_042720195.1). Lineage (NCBI taxonomy): Bacteria > Bacillati > Actinomycetota > Actinomycetes > Mycobacteriales > Nocardiaceae > Nocardia > Nocardia sp. NPDC058497. The sequence goes on from NZ_JBHXMY010000473.1 coordinate 1,942, forward strand.
GCACCGCACCGGGATTGCCCGCGCGGTTGCTGGTTCGGCTGCGGCGATCATCGTCGGCGCTGGTGTGGTGTTGTCCGCGGGCGGCTCGGTCGCCGACCAGCCGCAGATCACCCTCACCCAGTGGGACGCAGGCTCGTCTGCGGTCGGCTTCACCTCGCCGGACGCGGCGAAGGCGGAGCGGATCGCGCTGGACTACGCCGTCGGCGCGGCCACGGTGGACTATCGCGACATGGACGCTTGGGCGGTTCGGATGAAGCAGAACACCGTGCCCGAGTTGGCCGAGCAGTTGGATCGTGCTGTCGAAGAATCGCAACGCGTCTTCGGCCCGCATCAATGGGTCAGCACGGCGAAACCGGTGCTGTCCAAGACGCGGTCCGGCACGGGCGGTGTTTACACCATCGACGCCGTCGTCGACGTGACTACTACGACCAAGCGGGATCCTGCGGGGTCGACCTCCGCTGTCACCTACGTAGTCTCCATCGATCCCTCGCGGGACTGGAAGATCACCGCGGTAGGCGGTGCAGGCGGGGATCGGTGACCCGGCGATCTACCGCCCGGCCTTCCCAACAAGATAATTCGAGATAGAGATCACCGCGTCCTGTGAACACAGTCAGCATCTGGCGACAGTTGCGCCGCCTTCCTGTCACCTATTCCCTGATCACCATCAATGTGCTGGCCTACTGCGTTCAGCTGATCCGTCCGGTCACCACGGATGAGTTCTCCACGCTTCGGCGCGGCTTGATGCGTGACGACATCGTGTACGTCTACGACGGTCGCGACTACCCCGGGTACACCGAGGTCGGGATCGATGCCGGTGAATGGTACCGGCTGATAACCGGCGCCTTCCTGCACAGTCCACCGGACAGCGGGCTGGGGCCGGCGCATCTCGTGATGAACCTGGTGTGGATCTGGTTGTTGGGCCGGGTGATGGAGCCGGACCTGGGACGGATCAGGTTTGTGATGCTCTATCTCGGGTCGGCGGTCGGCGGTGGGCTGATGGAATACGCGCTGGCGCCCGAGGCTTCGGCGATCGGTGCGTCGGGCGCGGTGTACGGGCTGATGGGCGCGTACTTCGTGCTGAGCCTGCAAGTCCCGCAACTCCGTCGAGACGCCCGGACACTTCTGATAGTCGGGGTGGTCTGGCTGGTATTGTCGGCCCAATTCACGTCCTGGCAAGGGCATCTGGGTGGCTTGCTCGCCGGCTGCGTGATCGGCGCGCTCTATCTATGGCCGCTGGGACCCCGCCGACCGGCGCGAGGCACCGACATCCCCGCCTGGCACCCGGACAGGCTATGACGAGCCGCGAAGCCACCGCAGTGGCACACACTCTGGTCCACCGTCCGGCACGTGGCGCTGTCCCCCTGCCACCGCTGTCTCCCGTCGTACTCCCCGCTCCCCCGGTCAGCACCGCGGGTTCCGGCTCGTCCGGGGCGGCGATGCGAGTCTTGCTGCCGATGCTCGGCGCGGTCGGGGCGGCGAGCATGATGCTGTCGAACAACAATCCGTTGCGGATGATCGCCGGTGGGGCGATGGTCGCCGCCGCACTGCTCGGTGGCATCGCGGCGCTGGTGTTCTTCCGCTCCGGTGCGCGAAAGAAGATGGCCGAGGACCGGACTCGCTATATCGACTATCTGCGGCAGACACGCGGCGAACTCGATACCGACGGCGAGACCCAGCGCGCCGCGGCTGTCCACCGCCACCCCGCTCCGGTGCAGCTGCCCCAGCTGGTGCGCGATCCGTTGCGAGTGTGGGAGCGTCGCCGCCGCGATGCCGATTTCCTCGTGGTGCGTGCGGGATTCGGCAACGGCGACATCGCCCGCCCCGTCTCGGTGCGTGGTCAGGAGAATCCGCTGCAGCCGAATGATCCTGTTGCGCAAGCACATCTAGATCAAGTGCTGGCACGCACGCGCTCGGTCGCCGATATCCCGATGGCAGTGCCGTTGCGTGGTGTGGTGTCGATCGTCGGACCTCGCGAGCAGGCGGCGGAGTTGGTTCGCGCGATGCTGATGCAGGTGGTTTCGCTCCACGCACCCGACGACGTGCGCATCCATCTGGCCCTCGGTGAGACCGAGCCCGCAGGCTACGACTGGCTGGCCTGGTTGCCGCATCTGCTCGACACCCGCAGCTTCGACGGGCCGATCGGGCGGCGCATGACCTCACGTTCGGTCGATGAGCTCGCCGCCGAACTCGATGATCACCTTCGGCGCCGGATCGCGATTCGCACCGAGCAGTTGCGTCTGCGTCCCGGCGCGCCCGACTACCCGGGCGACCGGCTGCTGATCGTGGTGCCCGAAAGCGGCGGCACGCTGGACCCGCAGGAATTCCTGCCCCCCGGCTATGCCCCGGCCGAGCTCGGTATCTGCGTGATCACTCTCAACGAGCAGCGCCGGTTCGAACCCAGCCACGTCGATGTCCGGGTCCGCGTCACCGCCGACAGTCACTGCGCTGTCGAGTTGGTGACCGCGCCCGAGTCGCGTCCCGGTGATCTCGACTCCAGCGCCCGCGACGAGTTCGTCAGGACCGTACTGGGTGCACGGACCGGTGTCGTCGACGACGCACCGCCTGCCCTGGCGGCGGGGCTCGCACGCTACCTCGCGCCGCTGCGCCTTGCGGCCGACCCGGAACCGGACGCACCGCTCGAGACCGTGATCGGCTTGCACGACCTGCTCGGGGTTCCAGATTTCGGCACCTACGACATCGAACC
>NZ_JBHXMY010000474.1:0-4633 GCF_042720195.1 Nocardia sp. NPDC058497
GGGGCGCCCCCCCGCCCCCCGGCCCATGGGGGGCCCCCCCGGGGGCGGGCGGGGCGGCGCCGCCCCCCCCCGGCCCCCGGCCGGGGCGCCGACGGCGTCACTGTCCGGCGCCGGGCGCTCGGGCGCAGCGAGCCCGGCCGCGACGCTGCCGGACAGCTGCGCGACAGTCGCCTCGGGATGCGCGGCGATCGTCGTCAGGATGTCGTGGAACCGCGCCGCGAAGCCGGCTACCGTCGCCGCGTCGTAGAGGTCGGTGGCGTAGCGCAGGCTCCCCGTCAGCCCGCCCGTGTCCGGCTGCTCACGCAGCGTGAGGCTGAGATCGAAATGCGTTGTTTCCCCGGGGATGTCGAGAGTGGATACGGTCAGGCCGCCGAGGTCGAGCGAGGGCGACGCAGGCAGGTTCTCGTAGGAGAACACGGCCTCGAACAGCGGGTGCCTGGTGTTGTCCCGTGGCGGATTCACCGCTTCGACGATGTGATCGAAGGGGACATCGGCGTTGCCGAGCGCGGCAAGCGCGACCTCCCTGGCTCGCGCCAGCAGCGCGGTGAAGTGTTCCTGCGGATCGAGGGACAGGCGCAGTGGCAGGGTGTTGACGAACATACCGACCAAGCGGTCGAGGGCGGGGTGTCCGCGGCCCGCGACCGGGGTCCCGACCGTCACGTCCGCGATTCCGGCCAGGTCACCGAGAAGCACGGTGAACGCCGCGTAACCGGCCATGAAGGGAGTCGCGCTGTGCCGGCGGGCCAGCTCGGCCAGCGCCGTCCCGATGTCGGCACCGATCTCGAACTCGACCACCGCGCCGGTGCCGCCAGGCGTGCCCGAGCCGGGCGTGCGGACGCGATCGGTCGGTAGCGGCAGCCGGTCGGGGGCACCGTCCAGCGCACGTACCCAGTGCGCGAGCTGACGGGCGGCGGTGGAACCCGGATCGCGGCGATCACCGAGGCGCCGGTGCTGCCACAGCGTGTAATCGGCGTACTGCAGCGGCAGCGGCTCCCACCGCGGTTGCCGTCGGGCCGCCCGCGCGATGTACGCCGCGGACAGGTCGGCCACGAGCGGACCGTGTGACCAGCCGTCGGCGGCGATGTGATGGGCGACCAGCGCGAGCACGTGGTCGTCGGGACCGAGATTCCACAGCGCCAGCCGGATCGGCGCGTCGGTGGTGACGTCGAAGGGCGCGGCGACCGCCACCGCGAGTTCGGCGTCCAGCCCCGCCCGGTCGAGTGCGCGCGCGGTCAGCGGTGTGTCGCCCAGGGCCGCGTCGACGGTCAAGACGCGTACCCGTGGCCCGGTGCCGCCGGCGGGATACACCGTGCGCAGCACCTCGTGCCGGTCGACCACATCCCGCACCGCGGCATCGAGCGCCGTCACATCGAGCGATCCGGTCAGGCGCAACGCGATCGGCAAGTGGTACGCCGACGACTCCCGGTAGAGCTGATTGAGCAGCCACATCCGCAGCTGCGCCGGGGCAGGCGCCAGGTTTTCGGGCCGGGTTCCCGGCACCGGTGCGTCCCCGGCCGGGTCCTCGGCATCCTCGAGTCGTAGCGCCAGCGCCGCAACAGTCGGCGCGTCGAAGACCGTACGGACACCGATGCCGAGGCGCGCCGCGAGTGCGGTCGCGGTGAGCGAGGTGCCGCCCAGTTCGAAGAAGTCGCTCTCGGCCCCGGCGATGTCGACCTCGAGCACCTCGGCGAATGCCGCCGCCACGGTCCGCTCCGACTCTGTCGAGACGGGCCGGGAACCGTGCCTGCCGAACACCGGCGCGGGCAGGCGACGGGTGTCGAGCTTGCCGTTGGGGGTCAGCGGCAAGGTGTCGAGCACGACGTAGGCGCTCGGCCGCAGATACGCGGGCAGCTGCTCGGTGACCTGGACCCGCACCTGCTCCACCTCGAGTGGACCGTCCGGCACCAGGTAGGCCACCAGGTGGGTGCCCTTGGAGTCCTGATGGGCGGTCACGGCGGCCCGGCCGACGCCGGGGAGGCCGGTGAGCGTGGTCTCGATCTCGCCCGGCTCGATGCGGTGACCGCGCACCTTGATCTGGAAGTCGCTGCGGCCGTGGTAGATCAGTTCGGGCTCGGCGCCGGGGGTGAGGGTCACCAGGTCACCGGTGCGGTACACCCGCCCGCCGGGCGGGCCGAACGGATCGGCGACGAATCTGGCCGCGGTCAACGAATGCCGTCCGTGGTAACCGCGGGCCAGGGCCGGGCCGCCGATGTAGAGCTCGCCGATGACGCCGGGCGGCACCGGCCGCAACCGCGCGTCCAGCACCAGCGCGTGGAATCCGCGCAGGGGCGCGCCGATCGTCACCGACCGGTCCGGCGTGAGCTCGGCGATGGTCGCGATATCGGTGGCCTCGGTGGGGCCGTACCCGTTGCGCATCAACCGCGTTCGCGACCAGGCCGAGACCAGATCGGCGCGGATCGCCTCCCCGCCGACGCCGAGGACACGCAGGTCGGGCAGTGTCTCGGGGTCGAGGGTGGCCAGCACCGCCGGGGTGATGATGGCGTTGGTCACCCGTTCGCGCCGCATGAGCTCGGCCAGATCCGGTCCGGCCATCACATAGCGCGGGGCCACCACCAGCGTCGCCGCACCGGCCAGTCCGCACAGGATCTCGCCGACCGCCATGTCGAAACCCGGGGAGGCGTGGTGCAGGGTGCGGGCTCCCGGGCGCAACGCATACCGGTCGCGGCGCTCGGCCGCCAGGTTCGCGAGTCCACCGTGGGTCACCAGCACGCCCTTGGGGACGCCGGTGGAACCGGAGGTGTAGATGAGGTAGGCGGGATGCTCGGGCCGGGCAGCGACGGGCCGCCGCGGCTCCGCATCCGGCACCGCATCGGGGTCGACGATCGTCCAGTGGACCGATCCGGGCAGATCCGCCGGGTGCTCGACGCCGGTGACACCGAGGGTGGCACCGCAGTCGCCGAGGATGTGTGCGATGCGCTCGGCCGGATATCCCCCGTCGATCGGCACGAAACCCGCCCCGGTCTTGGCGATCGCCCAGACCGCGCCGACCGAGGCGGCGGAACGTTCCATGACCATCGCGACCAAGGTCTCGGGGCCGGCGCCCGCGGCCTGCAGTGCACCGGCGAGGCGGTCGGTCCACGCGTCGAATTCGCGGTAGGTCCAGCGCTTCTCGCCGTAGACGACGGCGATGCCGTCCGGGTTCGCCGCGACGGCGGCGGCGATCAGCTCACTCAGTGTGGCCGGGGTACCCGCCTTCGGTCCGCGCCAGGGGACGAGCAGATTCGCCTCGGCGGCGGTGAGGACCGGCAACCGGTCGATCGGAACATCGTCAGCGGCGGCGGCGAACGCCGTCAGGAAGCCGACGAACCGATCCAGATGCGCGATGACCTCGGCCTCGGTATAGCGATGACGGTTGGCTTCGAACTCGACCCGCAGCCCGGAATCCGTTACCGGATACACGTTCAGCGCGAGATCTTCGACCGGCCCGGTGGACAGGAGTTCGATGGTGCCGCGTGCCGGGCCGAACACCATCTCGGTGTGGAAGTTCATGATGTTGACCGCAGGCCCGAAACCCAGCGACTCGGCGTGGCGCCCACTGTCCCGGACCATCTCGGCGCCGCGATAGCGCTGATGGCGCAGTGCTCCGCTCAGCTCGGCGCGCGCGGAGGCGATGGCGGCGCCGACGGTGCCGCCCGAGCAGCACAGCGGCACGATATTCGACGTCATGCCGCCGCATTCGCGCAGCGCGGCGACGGTGCGCGCGGTGACCGGCAGGCTCAGCGCCACCGGTGCGGTGTCGGTCAGTCTGCCGAGGAACGCGGCGAACGCCGCCACCAGCACGGGCGCGTTGCCAGGGAAGTCGGCTCGCGTCCGCAGTCGCGCGACCAGCGATTCCGGCAGCTCGGCCCTGGCGTGGATCGGGAGCGGATCGGGAGCACCGGGCCGCGTCGCGAGGGTGGCCGGGGCAGGCAGCGCGCCCAGCCGCTCGCGCCAGTATTCGCGGTCGGTGTCATAGCGCCGCGAGCCACGGTAGCTCTCCTCCGCGGCGGCGAGCACCGTCGCGGAATCGACTGCTGCCGAAGACATTTCGGAGCCCACCAGCAGGGCCTCGTAGTGACCGCTCAACAGGTGCTGGATACGGATGGCGCCGTAGCCGTCGAGCAACAGGTGATGGGCACGGGTGTACAGCAGTTGGCGGTCCTGGCCCAGCCGCAGGACCGTGGTCGCGATGGGTGGATCGGTGACCAGATCGAACGGCGCGCACTGATCGGCCTGCATCCAGGCTCGGGCAGCGGTCTCCGGGTCTGATTCCCCGCTGCAGTCGACGACTGCGATGTGGTCGATCATGCCGTCGTCGAGCACCTGTCCCGGCTGCCCGTCGATGGTGGTGAAGCGCACGTACGCGCCGAGATCACGCGCGGCGCGGCGCGCCGCCCGGCGATATATCTCGAGGTCGAGCGGTCCGCGCAGGTCGACGTACTGGGCGGTGGTGAGCGGCACCGGTCCGAGCAGTTGCTGAGCGAACCACACCTCGCGTTGTGCCGCGGTGAGCGGACGGACAGCAGGGGTCGAACCGTGGGGAATCATGGTGCCTCGAAAGCTGGGAGAGAAGAGGTGGTAGACAGCGCCCGAGCCGGGGGGGCGGGGCGGGGCGGGCGCGGCAGCTCGCGGG
>NZ_JBHXMY010000475.1:0-4353 GCF_042720195.1 Nocardia sp. NPDC058497
GCGCGGTCACCTCACCGAGGCCGGGCACGGCAGGCTGGCCGTCGGGGGGGGGGGGGGGGGGGGGCCGGGCGCCGGCCCGCCCCCCCCCCGTTGGGGGGGGCCCCCCCCCCCCGGCCGCTACCGCCGTCGGAGCGGCCAGGATCAGCGCCCGGCGGCGGCGAGGTACGCGCGTGCGGAACAGCATGTCCGCCAAGCGTTCCGCCGTGACTTCGGGGTGCGCTTCGAGGTAGCCGCGCAGGGCAGCGGCTTCAGCCCGCAACCCGTCGACACTGTCCGAGGACAGCAGGACGGGAACGGAGCCGTCGGGCAGACGGTACTCAGCCATGGTTGGTCTCCTCCAGCACCGGCAGGCCGACGATGGCGTGCGCATTGGTTCCCGCGACACCGAACGAGGACACCGCGGCATAGCGCAGGCCGTCCGCGCGCGGCGCCCAGTCGGTGAGTTCGGCGGCGAGCCGCAGACTGGTCGCGTCCCAGTCGATGTCGGTGGTCGGGGCGTCGGCCCACAGGCTCGGCGCGATCACGCCGTTGGCGCCGCACAGCAGCACCTTGATCAGCCCGAGCATGCCCGAGGCCGCCTGGGCGTGGCCCGCGTTGGACTTCACCGAGCCGAGCAGCGGTCCGTCCTCGCCACGCTCCGGGGCGCCGTAAGTGGCTGCCAGCGCGGTCAATTCGAGCGGATCACCGACGGCGGTGCCGGTGCCGTGGCCTTCGATCAGGCCGATGTCGTTCGCGCTGATCCCAGCCGCGGCGACGGTGGCCTCGATGAGCCGCTGCTGCGCCGTCGCGCTGGGCACCGCGATCGGCGCGCCCGCGCCGTTGTGGTTGACCCGCGAACCGAGCAGCTGGCCGTAGATCCGGTGCCCGAGCGCCTTGGCGCGCGATTCCCGTTCCAGCACAATGACACCCGCGCCTTCACCCCACAGGGTTCCGGTCGGGTCGGCGGCATAGGAACGGCAGTGGCCGTCGGTGGCCAGGGCGTTGTTCTTCGAGAACTCGTAGAACGCGCCGGGCGAGCCCATCACGCACACGCCACCCGCGAGCGCCCAATCACATTCGCCCGCACGGATCGCCGAAGCGGCCTGGTGCACGGCGGTCAGCGACGAGGCGCAGGCGGTGTCCACGCTGATCGACGGGCCGACCAGGCCGAGCCCGTGCGAGATGCGTCCGGCGACAGCGCCGAGTGCGGTGCCGGTGGCCCGGTAGCCGCTGTACTCGTTGACGCCCCCGACCCGGGGCCCGTACTCGACCGTCGACACGCCCATCCACACACCGGCCGAATCACCGTCGAGCGCACCGGGATTGATGCCGGCGTGCTCGAGCGCGCGCCACGCCACCCGCATGGCCACTCGCTGCTGCGGGTCCATGGCGACCGCTTCGCGCGGGGTGATGCCGAAGAACTGCGCGTCGAACTCGGTGGCGCCGTCGAGGAAGCCGCCCGCGTCGCGCACCGGGGCCCAGCCGTCGAGCCTGCCGAGGGCGAACAGCTCGTCGAGCGGCCATTCGCGATCGCGCGGGAACGGGCCGATCAGCTCACGGCCGGTGGCCAGCGCCGACCAGAACTCGGGCAGGGTGTCGATGCCGCCGGGCGCCTCGATGCCCATGCCGACGATGACGATGGGATCGGTCATAGTGCTCATCGGGCCAGCGCCTGACCGGCGAGTACCTCGGCGATGCCGTCGATGTTCTCGTCGATGTAGAAGTGGCCGCCCGCGAACAGGTTCACCTCGATCTCGGCGCTGGTGCTGGTCTCCCAGGCGTAGAGGTCACGCGGGCCGACGAACGGATCGTCGTCGCCGCCGAGAACCAGCAGGGGCGCGGTGACCCGCACGTCGGTGCCGCAGGAGTAGGCGTCGAAGGCGCGGTAGTCGGCCTTGAGGACCGGCAGTGCCATCCGCATGACCTCGCGGCTGGCCATCACGTCGGCGCCGGTGCCGTTGAGGGCGGCCATGTGGTCGAGCAATTCCTCGTCCTCGGTGGGATGTCCGGGGAGCTCGGCGATCCGGTGCGGCGCGGCCGCCGCGGAGACCACCAGCAAACGCACGGACAACCCGGCGGCCTCGGCCAGCCGGACGAACTCGAACGCGGCGATGGAACCCATGCTGTGGCCGAAGACGGTCAGCGGGGCGCCGGTGTTGTGGGCGGAGTCACGGAAGGCGGCGAAGGCGCCGGCGGCGAGCTCGGGCAGAGTCTCGGCCGCTGCCTCACGCGCCCGGTCCTGACGGCCGGGGTACTGCATGATGACGGTGTCGAAATCCTGGCCCATACGCTTGGCGAAGACCCGGTAGGCCGATGCGCCGGAACCCGCGTGCGGGAAGACGATCAGCGGCGGTAGGGAATCGGTCCGGGGGGCCTGGAATTGCCTGATCCAGCCGAGTTCTCTTGCCATGTCGCTCTCCCTCACCGGCCGCGCAGGGTCGCGCCGCCGTTTCACACTGTCCAACTCCGTGCCGAGGCACGGACCGGCCCGGCACAGTCGTCCGGGACCGGGGCGAATCCTGTTGCACCCGAGGCCGACCCCCGGTTCTGCCAGGAACCGGCAACCACCGGGCGATCGGTCGGGCAACAGTAACACCCAGGCATTAGTATAGGCTAGCCTTACCAATCGAGGTGACCAAGGTAACGATTGAACGGAGCATTCAGCCGATGAACCCCGCCGGGACCCCCATCGTGATGCCGCGCGAGCAGACCGATCTGCCCGCCGATGTGGCGGCCGCACCGGCGCCGGCGCTGCCGGTTTTCGCGGCACCCTTCGCCCTGCGCGTAGCCGACCCGGACGGCACCGATCCCGCACTGCTCGCCGAGTGGATGGCCCGCCCGCACCTGCTCGAGTCGTGGGAGCAGGACTGGGACGCCGACCGCCGCCGCGCCGATTTCCAGGCCCAGCTGGCCGGAACCTATTCGCGCCCCTGCATTCTCACCCTGGACTTCGCGGTGCTCGGTGAGCCGGAGCTCGGCACCCGCGACATCGCCTACCTCGAGTTCTACCGCGCCGCCAAGGACGAGATCGGCCGCCTGTACGACTCGGCGCCCGGCGACATCGGCTTCCACATCGCCACCGCCGACACTGCCGTGATCGGCAAGGGCATCATGACCGGCTGGATCGCCACGATGGTCACCGCGGTCTTCGCCGCGAACCCCGACTGCCACAGAGTCATGGGCGATCCCGACCACCGCAACCAGGCCATCTGCCGCAGTCTCACCAAGACGGGCTTCCACCGGGTCGACGAATTCGACGTGCGCCCCGACCGCCGCATCGCCCTCTACGCGGCGCCGCGCACCCCGGACGACATGCCGGTCGCCCGCGCCTGACGGCTCAACCCGACCACCACGCCCCAACCCCAGGAGGGGCAGGCAGGCGAAGCCTGCCGTTCGCGGCCGTCCCGCCGGTCAGGTGCCGTTGCGTAGGCGACAAAGGAGCAAGCAACGGTGCCTGACCGGCGGGACACAAGGGGCCGCGAACTCGAGCGCGCCAGCGCTCCAACAACTCAGCGCGCGGCGAGGTGGCTCGCACCGGCGCGAGCCCTGGCAGGCTCGGTGCGCAGCACGCGGTCCGAGAGTTCGCCGAGGCAGCTGAGATTCGGGAACCCGGGGCCCTGGGCCATCGCGGCCATGTTCGGCAGGTACAGCTTGCCCGCCAGTCCGGTGACGGCCAGGTCGTAGCCGATCGAGGACTCGATGCGCTGCTGGGTCAGGGGGCCGCCCACCGCCAGCTCGAGCAGGTCGGCGGTCTGCTGGTCGAACATGTCGAGGAACCACAGCGGCTGACCGCCGGTGGCGTCGACGACCAGGTCGAAGTTGTGCACCTGGTCGGCGCGCAGTTCGTTGGTCAGGGTCAGCGACAGCGACTCGCCCTGCGGCGCGATCTTGGCGACCCGGCCCTGCAGATGGTGCACCCGGCTGTCGCCGAGCAGGCTTTCCTGCACGCGCACCGAGAACACACCGCGGTCGGTGCGCCGGATGACATCGCGGCGCTCCTGAATGCTCAGCGCGTTCCACTTCACCGGGTCGCTGAACAGCGAGTTCTCGAAGAAGCTTTCGCCGCGGGTGTACAGCGTCGCCAGCGGCGAGATCACCGAGATGGTCAGCATCTCGTGGCGGACCAGCTCGTCCAGCGCGGAGCCCGCGGTCTCGCCGCCGCCGATCACCGCGGCACGGGAAGCGGCGGGCAGGCTGCGCTTGCCCGCGAGGTCCCAGAATTCGGCGATGCTGAGCACGCGGGGGTGTTCGGCGAGCGCGCGGCTGCTGCGGCCGGGGCCGGTGATCATCAGGCCGTCGGCGGTGAGCTCGGTGCGGTTGCCGTGGGGGGCGGCGGCCCCCGCCAGCCCCCGGGGCCCCGCGGGGGGGGCCGCC
>NZ_JBHXMY010000475.1:4363-4629 GCF_042720195.1 Nocardia sp. NPDC058497
TGATACTCATGCCGTCGGCGGTGAGATCGGTGCGGGGGCCGTCGGCGTAGACGAAGCCGACCTGCCACTGGTCACCGACGGCGTTGCCGCCGTGGCGGATCTGCTCGACCCGGCCGAGCACGAGCTCGAGGTCGATCGACTTCGCGACCCACTGCAGGTACTTGGCCCACACGTGGTGCTGCGGGCTCGGCCTGCCGCGGTCGATCCACTCGGCGTAGGTGCCGTGCTCGATCAGGAACGAGGTCCAGCTGAACGCGGACATCGCC
>NZ_JBHXMY010000476.1:0-4615 GCF_042720195.1 Nocardia sp. NPDC058497
GGGCCGGCGATAGCGCTGGTGAGCGCGCGCTATACACCGAGCCTTTCGTGACCGATCCCGAGATCGGCGGTGCGGACACGCCCGCCCTGGGCGACGGACCGTCCGATGGCGTGCCCGGGCCGGACCCGGATGGTTCGCCGATCGCCGGCCCGTCCACCCCTGCCGTGCCAGGTGCGCCTGTGCGTCCGGAGTTGCCCGCTGGCCCGGAGGCCAACGGCGACAACCGAACTCCGCCCGTGGATCGGTCCCAAGGCGAGCCTCCAGCCGAGAACGGGGACCTCGGCCGCACCGATCACCCGGGTAGCGAACCGAGCAGGTCTCGCCCAGCGGTCAACGGCCAGGATGCCGTCTCGGTTCGCGACGACACGTCCGTGCCGCCCGTGCTCAACCCGGTCACCGACCCGGGTGACCCCGGCATCGCGAAGGATAGGCAGCCGGGCCAGGGCAGCCAGCGTCCTGCGGCTGAGCTCGACGCCGAGGGGGCGCCTGGGGCGAAGGGGGCGGAGCCCGGCGATGGGTCGCGACGTCGTCCTCCCGTTGTTCCGGACGCGGACGTCGATGGTGTCGATCCGGGCAAGTCCGATGACTCGGATGCTGATCGGGATGGTGGCGATCCGGACAAGGGTTTCGATCCGGGTGGGCCGGGGCTGCCGCCGCGGTCGCCGGACGGGGATCGGCCAGGTGCGCGTCGAGAGTTGCCGGGGTCTGCCCTGCGCTCGCATATCCCACATCCGCCGCACGAGTACGAGGTGGAACTCGAGGTGCCGGTCTTCGACGCTGTCGAATGGCCGGTACCACCACTGGAATTGACGCCGGAACCCCAGGAACCGCCGAAGCCTCCGCGCCCGCCACTCCCGCCGCCACCGCCGGACCGTCAGGATCCACCGTGCCCGCCGGACGTCGCTGAACCTCCGCAGCCGCCTGTGCCCCCGTTGCCGCCTGTGCCCCCGCAGCCGCCGTTGCCGACGGATCCGCCGATGCCCCCGCAGCCACCCGTGCCACCGGAGCTTCCGGTGCCGCCGCTGCCGACGGAATCGCCTGTGCCGCCGCAGCTACCGGTTCCTCCGGGTCTGCCGGAACCGACGCCTACCGAGCCGTCGCCGACGGATCCGGCGCCTAATGGGCCGACTGTGCCGTCGTGGCCGGTTCAGCCGACTCCGCCCGGTGGTGGATCTGGCATGCCACCACTCCCGCCGTGGGTGACCCGGCAGCCGGGTTCGGGCTCGCCCTACCCGCCGGACGGCAGTCAGCCATCTCCACCTGGGAACGGTCAGCCGTATTCGCCGGGCAACGGTCAGTCCTATGCGCCGGCGAACGGTCAGTCCTATGCGCCGGGGAATGGCCAGCCGCACTTGCCCGGCGGTGGTCAGCCGTACGCACCGGGAACCGGTGAGCCGTATTCGCCGGGGAGTGGTCAGCCGTTCGTACCGGGAACCGGTGATCCCTACTCGCCGGGGAACGGTCAGACCTACCCGCCCGGCGGTCAGCCGTACACGCCAGGGACGGGTCAGCCGTACCCGCCGGGCAGTCAGCCCTACGCACGGGGAACCGGTGAGCCTTACGCACCGGGGAACGGAAACGCGGGCAACGGACAACCCGGCGGGCAGCAGCAGGGCTATGGGCAGGGTGGTGCGCCGATGTATCCGCCGCCGGCTATGCCGCCGGGTGGTGGGCAGGGTGGTGACCGCAGGGCGTATCGGCCGGAGTATCGGTCGCCGACCGAGCAGGTCGTACTGGTGGTGCGCCCGTACGGCAGTGGGGTGTTGGCGGAATTCGATCCGCGGTCTGGGGCGTTGCGGCCGGCGCCGCCGGGGCAGCTCGGTGCGGATGGTTTGTACGGCGACCTCGGCGGGGTGACGGTGATCTTCTACCGGCTCGCCGATCGGTTGCTGGTGCAGGTCGGTAGTCAGGCGATCGATGTCACCGATGGCGCGCACGTGGGCTGGGAGCGTTCGCCGCAGCGGATGACGCGGTTCACCGTTGTCGTGGACGGCAGGCCGATGGGTGCGCTGATCTACCGCGCGCTGCCACCGGAACTGGACCTCGGTCTGCTGATCCGTAACGTGGTTGCCGATCCGGCCAGCCGGATGACAATGTTCAGCGACCGAGCCTGACCGATCGGAGAGGTTTTTCCAGGTGAGTGACGATCCGATCGAACTGAGTGATCCGGATGTGGTGATCGACGCGGCGACGGGCACGTTGTCGTATCGGGGCGAGCCGTACAGCGGCGCGGTGACCCAGACCCGCCCTGACGGCACCTGGCGCGAGTACTGGAGCTACGACGAGGGCGAGCGCGACGGCGACTGGAGCGGCTGGTACCCCGACGGCACCATGCGCTACAACGGCGAGTTCTACCGCAACCGCCCGGTCGGCACCTGGCAGGAGTGGTATCCCGACGGTTCGCGCCGCCTCGAGGACGTCTACGACATCGAGGGCACCCTGCTCACCCACTCGCGCTGGAACGAGGCGGGCGAGCTGGTCGAATTCGACGACGAGCGCACCCGCAAGGGCATCGCCGCCGATGCCGTCGCGGCCGACGATCCCGAATTGCGCTGGGACGACGGGGAAGCCCGCATGTACTACCGCGCCGAGCCGTTCACCGGTCAGGAGTTCCGGCGTGCAGCGCCGAGCAGCCCCATCACCGAACTGTCCACCTACGCCGACGGCTACCGCGACGGACCTACCCGCGGCTGGTTCCTCGACGGAACCCCGCGCTACACCGGGGAATACGCCGACCGCCACGAGGTCGGCCACTGGTGCGCCTGGTTCCCCACCGGGAACCGCAAGGAAGAGACCGTCTTCGCTCCCGACGGCGCGCTGCTCACCCGGACGGAATGGGACGAGACCGGCGCCGTGATCGCGCGCTACGGCGAGAACCGGGACTAGGCAAAGGAGTACGCAGTGGCTGACGAGCTGGCCGGGGATCCCGATGTCGGATTCACCCTCACCACAGTGGTAGCCGACGACGGAACAACCGACCGTGCCGCCGCGCTGAGCCATCGCATCGCGAAAACGCTGGCGGCGCTCGGCCCGCCGGGCTGGACCAAGGTCGAGGCGTCGTTCGCGATGACGGCGGCGGCCGAGGTGTCGATGGTCGTCTTCCACGACGACCAGGAGCGCTTCGCGCGGGTGTTCCCGAGCCCGGAGCTGCTGGATCTGCTGCGTGAGCACCGGCACGTGTCCGCGTCGATGGGCGACGGCCCGTGGTGGCGCTACCTGCTCACCCTGACCAACGCGGGCCGGATGGACGTCGACTACGACTACGGCGACGACCCGTTCCCGGACGACCAGCTGTTCCCACCGACGGTGTACCGCACCGACATCGAGATCTATCCGCGCGACCGGCTGCCGATCTGGCTGGCCGCCTACATCGGCCACGACAACCGCCAGCTCCGCGGCCCGCTGGCCGCCGCCGAGCAGGCACGCGCGGACGCGGCGGCAGGCCGCGACGCGATCGGTTCGGCGCCGGACGTGGAATTCCCCGCACTCGATGTGATGGCCCGCCGGTGGGCGCTGATCGCCGCCGCGTTCGTCGCGGTCGGCTCCAAGTGGGGCCCGCGGGTGACCCCCGCCTTCCATGTCTTCGAGGGTTCGAAGCACAGCGGTTCCACCCTGTGCCTGCTGCCCGGCGACCGCGCGGTGCTCTCCGGCGGCGTCTGGAACGCACCGGAACTCGACGCCGTCTACAACAAAGACCTCCCGATGCCGCAGTTCTACCTGGGCGCCCCCGACTGGGTCGCCGCCCCGGTGATCAACCGTCGCGCCGAGAACGGGCTGCTGACCTTCTGCTACTGGTGGGAGGGCGGCCGCTGGTATCGCGGCGCCTCGGCGGGCGCGGACGCGCTGGCTCCCGCCGTCCCTGGCATGTGGGACACCAGGACCGTCGTCGACGTGCTGACCGGACTGCTCGGCGCGAAGGCGTCGCAGGCGCAGAAGGAAGCGGTCCCCGGCCTGGTCGAGGCCGCCGAGCGGGCGGCTGTGGCCAGGGAAGCGTTCACCCGGGTCTTCCCGGCCGACGTCTACAACGTCGACTCCGCCTGGTTCGAGCTGAATCTCGCCGGTCTGCTCGGCACCCATACCGTCGGCCTGGCGAAGTGAGAGGGAATCGGATATGACCAACGAACACGCCAAGGCACAGATGGCGGACATCCTCGAGACCGTGCAGAAGCAGATGCGGGTGATAGCGCAGGTGCAGCAGGACCGCGCCAAGATCATCGCCAGTGCCACCGTGCGCAAACGGGTGACGGTCACCGTCAACGCCGATTACAAGGTCATCGAGACGAAGTTCGCGCCCGACATCGACGACCTCACCTACACCGAGATCGCCAAGGCCGTCACCGAGGCCGCGCAGCAGGCCGCGGCCGAGGTCGCCCGCAGGACGCAGGAGATGATGGCGCCGATCCAGAGCGAGCGCGCCCGCCTGCCGAAAATCACCGAATTGGTCGACGACATGGACGGTTTCGCCATCCCGCAGCCGGTGGAGGCCTCCCTCGAACCGCCCAATTCACCGGAGCGGGAACGGCTCTCGGACGACGAGGAGGACGGGTCGCGCGATCCCTCGCGGGCCGCGACCGAAGCGAGCTGGTGACACTGATGCGCGTGTCCCCGCCACCGA
>NZ_JBHXMY010000477.1:0-266 GCF_042720195.1 Nocardia sp. NPDC058497
GGGCCGGGATCGTCCACGCTCGCGGCGCGTTCGTCGCCATCGTGGATGTGGACGAAGCCGCTGCCGAGGCAGCCGCGGGAGCCCTCGGTGCGCGTGCGCTGGCGATCACGGCCGACGTCCGCGACCGTGCGGCGATGGCCGCGCTCACCCAGCGGGTCGTCGACACCTTCGGTCACCTCGACGTCGTCGGGGGGGGCCGCGCGGGGGCCCCCCCCCCCCCCCCCCCCCCGCCCCGCGGGTGGCCCCCCCGAATCGGCCGAGTGGTG
>NZ_JBHXMY010000477.1:276-3787 GCF_042720195.1 Nocardia sp. NPDC058497
TTGCGCTCAACTCGCGGTCGCCGTCGCCAATGCCGGGGTCACCCCGGCACCGGCGACCGTGCGCTCGATGGACCCGCGCGATTTCGATCGCGTGATGGCCGTCAACCTCGACGGCTGTTTCAACACCGTGCATCCGGCGCTCGATCACATCGTCGCAGCGCACGGGCATGTGGTGGTCGTGTCGTCGTGTGCGTCGTTCGCGCCGGGCATGGCCGGATCGCCGTACATGATGAGCAAGGCCGCGGTCGAGCAGTTCGGCCGTGCGCTGCGGGTGGAACTGGCTGCGGTAGGCGCGAGCGCCGGGGTCGCGTACTTCGGAGTCGTCGACACCGGGCTGACCCACGCGACGCTCGACGAGGACGACATCGGCCGCGAACTCGGCGAGATGCTGCCCTGGCCACTGAATGTCCGGATCAGCGCGGCCCACGCCGCGACCGTCATCGCCGACGGCATCGAGCGGCGCGCGGCCCGGACCATCGCGCCCAGCGGATGGGAGCCGTACGCGCTGCTGCGCGGCGCGGTGAACGTGGTGCTCGACGCCCAGCTCGCGGGCAGTGGGAAAGTCAAGGATCTGCTCGCGCGCGTCGAGGATCGGGCCGTCGGCCGGTGACCGCGCCCGAACGCGGATCGATGCGTACCCGCGCGGCCAGGCTGGTCGCGGAACGAACTGTACGTCCACTGGCGGCCGCGATCCCCGTCAACACCACGACGGTGCCGTTCGCCCGGCTGGCGATTTACGCGGCGATGTGCGTCGTCGGGCCGAGTCTGATCGGAACCGTGGTGGATCGCATCGACGACGGAGCAGTACGCGGCGAGCTGGTCACCGGGCCGAAGGTGACCCGCACCGACGCGGTCGTGCTGTACGTACACGGCGGCGGCTTCGTCGCCGGGTCGGCAGCGGCGTATCGCGGTGTGGCGTCGCGGCTCTCGACGGCGTCCCGGACGCCGGTGTTCGTCGTGGACTACCGCTTGGCCCCCGAGTACCCGAGCCCCTGCGCCCAGCAGGATGTGGCGCAGGCCTACCGGTGGTTGCTCCGGCGCGGATTCGATCCGGACCGGATCGTGCTCGCCGGCGATTCGGCGGGCGGTTTCCTCGGCGCCGACTTCGCCATCACCAACGCGGGCCAGGGGCTGCCCGGCCCGGCCGGGTTGGTGCTGTTCTCCCCGATGGCCGATCTCAGCCTGGAGATCGCGCAAAACGGGGGTGCGAGCCGCGACGGCATGATCTCGTACCCATTGTCGGTCAAAGCGGTCGCCCAGTTCACCAGTGAACGTCTCGAACTGTGCCCCGAGCGGGGAATGCGACTGCCGCCGACCCTGATCCAGACCGGCAGCACGGAGTACTTCGCCGCCGACGCGGTCGAACTGGCCGACCGTTTCCGTGCCGCGAACGTCGCCTGTGAACTCCAGGTCTGGCCCGATCAGATGCATGTTTTCCAAGTCATGCCCGCGCTGGCACCCGAGGCTCGCTTCGCCTTCGGCGCGGCGGGCCGATTCATCACTTCGATCCTCGACTCCGAAACCGCCTCTGCGGTCTGAACCACGGAAGACTCCACACATGTCGACACCACGTTTCGAAACCCTCTGTGCCGCATTCCAGCACAACGCGACCATCGATCCCGACGCCGTCGCCCTGCGCACTCCCGGCGACGCCAAGACCATGACCTGGCGCGACTACGCGGCCGGTGTTCGTGCCACCGCGGCCGGTCTGGCCGCACTCGGGGTCCGCCGCGGCGACACTGTCGCGCTGATGATGAGCAATCGCGTCGAGTTCTATCCACTCGAAGTGGGCGCCCAACACGTGGGCGCGACGTCGTTCTCCGTCTACAACACTCTCGCCGCCGACCAGCTCGCGCATGTGCTGGGCAATGCCGGTGCCCGGGTGGTCATCTGTGAGCCGCAGTACGTGCAGCGGCTGCGCGACAGCGGAGTCTCGCTCGACCACATCGTCTGCATCGACGACGCCGTCGAAGGAACGGTTCCGGTGGCGGACATGATCGCCGCGGGCAGCCCCGACTTCGATTTCGATGCCTCGTGGCGAGCGGTCACGGCCGACGATGTGGCGACCCTGATCTACACCTCGGGTACCACCGGAAACCCGAAGGGCGTCGAGACGACGCACGCGAACCTGATGTTCCAGGCCTACGGACTCGGCGATGTGCTGGGCTTCGAGTTCGGCGATTCGATCACCTCGTTCATGCCGAGCGCGCACATCGCCGACCGGCTGACCGCGCTCTACCTCCAGGAGGTCTTCGGCATCCAGGTCACCTCGGTGTCGGACCCGAAGCAGATCGCCGGCGCGCTGGCCGACCTGCGTCCGACCATCTGGGGTGCGGTGCCGCGGGTGTGGGAGAAGCTCAAGGCCGCCATCGAATTCGTGGTCGCCAACGAACCGGACCAGACCCGCAAGCAGGGCATGCAGTGGGCACTGTCGGTGGCTGCCAAGCGCAGCGAGTACCAGCTGGCCGGGCAGCCGGTGCCCGACGAGGTCGCTGCCGAATGGGCCAAGGCCGACGAGTTGGTGCTGTCGAAGCTGCGGGCCAAGCTCGGCTTCGACCGCGTCCGCTTCGCCCTGTCCGGTGCCGCGCCGATTCCGCCGCAGACACTCGGCTTCTTCGCCGGGCTCGGGGTGCCGATTTCCGAGATCTGGGGGATGTCGGAACTGTCGTGCATCTGCACGGTGAGTCACCCGAGCGACACCCGCCTCGGGACGGTCGGGCGGCTGCTGGCGGGTATGGAGTCCCGCATCGCCGACGACGGTGAGCTCTTCGTCCGCGGCCCACTGGTGATGAAGGGTTACCGCGGCGAGCCGGCGAAGACCGCCGAGGCCATCGACGGCGATGGCTGGTTGAGCACCGGCGACGTGGTGACCGTCGACGAGGACGGGTACTACCGGGTGGTCGACCGGAAGAAGGAACTGATCATCAACGCGTCGGGCAAGAACATGTCCCCGACCACGATCGAGCACGCCATCAAATCGTCGACGCCGCTGATCGGTGCGATGGCCACCCTCGGCGACGGACAGCCGTTCAACACCGCGCTGATCGTCCTCGACGCCGAGAGCGCCGAACCCTATGCGGCTCAGCACAATCTGCCCGACGCCTCTGCCGCGGCGCTGGCCGCGAACCCCGAGGTGATCAAGCAGATCGCCGCGGGTGTGGCCGCGGGTAACGAGAAACTCTCGCGGGTCGAGCAGGTCAAGCGATTCCGGATTCTCCCGGTCTTCTGGGAGGCAGGCGGTGACGAGGTGACACTGACCATGAAACTCAAGCGGAAGGTGATCGCCGAGAAGTACGCGGCCGAGATCGCCGAACTCTACGCGGAGGACCCGGTTGCCGAGGTCATCGAGCCTGCCTGATCGGTAGGGCAGTGACGTAGCAGTCCTTGTGGCGGGCCATAGGATGATTGCCCCCTCAACCCGCACCGGCCGATCCCACACCGGGATGACATCGGCCCCTGTGTCGTATAAAAAACTCCGAGCCCCCCAAACCCTAATAGAGCGGGTGAGCCG
>NZ_JBHXMY010000477.1:3797-4614 GCF_042720195.1 Nocardia sp. NPDC058497
CGCAGTCCTTGGGGCGGGCCAGCGGATGATGGCCCGCTCAACCCGCAGCGGGCGATCCCTCACCGGGATGACATCGGCCCGGTTGAGGTGTGACGATTGACGTCATGGTTGCGGTGGAGCTGGTTGGGGTTCCCTTCGACGGATACGGTCGGTCGGGCCATCAGGCCGCCGCTGCCGCGACGTTGCGTGAGGCCGGCCTCGCCGCGGCTCTGGAGGCGTATGAGGTCATCGAGCGTGACGGCATGGTTTTGCCCACGGGGAGCCCACAGCGGGGAACACAGACTTCGTTGATCAACGAAGCTGCACTGCTGGCCATGACCGAGGAGGTCGGCTCCCGGGTCAGAGCAGCGGTGACTGGTGGACGCTTCCCGCTCGTGTACGGCGCAGACTGCACCACACTGCTCGGCACCATCCCCGCACTTCGCGCTGACGGACCGGTGAGCGTGCTGTTCGTGGACGGGCACGAAGACACGATGCCGTTGGACGTCTCCGAAGACGGTGAGGCCGCCAACACCGAGATCGGCCTGCTGCTGGGGCTCACCGGGCATCTGATGCATGGCCCCTTGTCTGATCGACTACCCGCGCTCGGGCGCGACGAGCTCGCCCTCCTTGGCCCGCGTGACGATGGCTGGCGTCAGCAGTTCAACGTCGGCTCGCTGCGTGACAGCGGCGTCTGGATGCGCGACTGGCAGGAAATCGCCGCCGCACCAGAGGACCTCGCGCGCTCGGCGGTGGACCACCTGAAGCAGAGTGCTCGACGCTGGTGGCTGCACGTCGATCTCGACGTCCTCGACCCTGAACAGTTCCCGGCCCAAGT
>NZ_JBHXMY010000478.1:0-4608 GCF_042720195.1 Nocardia sp. NPDC058497
CTCGAACACCCGATGATGGAACGCGGAGAACTCACGGTCGGGGCGCGGGATGATGTAGGGCGCGCTGCGCTGGAAGACGGTCAGTTTCTCGACCTCGGGCTGGATCTCGGGAACGAACTGGACCGCGCTCGCCCCTGTCCCGATCACGGCGACCCGTTTGCCCGTCACATCGACGTCGTGATCCCACTCGGCGGAGTGGAAACTGTCCCCCGCGAACGTGTCCCGGCCCGCGATGTCGGGCAGCGCCGGCCGCGAGAGCTGGCCGACCGCCGACACCACGACATCGACGACCACGGTGTCCCCGGCGCTCAACCGCACGGTCCACGTGCCGGTCGCGTCGTCGTACTCCGCGGCGGTGACCTCGGTGCCGAAGCGGATGTGGCGGCGCACATCGTATTTGTCGGCGACGTTGCGGATGTAGTCCAGAATCGCCGGTTGCCGCGAGAACCGGTGCGGCCAGCGCGGATTCGGTTCGAACGAGTACGAATAGAACGGCGAGGGCACATCGCAGGCCGCGCCGGGATAGGTGTTCTCCCGCCAGACGCCGCCGACGTCGTCGGCCTTCTCGAAGACGACGATGTCGTCGAAGCCCCGCTTCTTCAGCGCGATGGCGGCGGCCAGCCCGCCGAAACCGCTTCCGATGACCGCGATCGACGGTGTCATGAGGTCCTCCGGTTGTCGAGGATGGTCCGAATGCACAGCTGCGGGTCGTCACTGAACGGCAGGTGACCGCAGCCGGGTAGATCCAGGTGCCGCGCGAACGGCAGGACTTCCCGCGCGCGAGCGCTCTGGGTGCGATGGATGAGCACGACGTCGCGGGTACCCCAGGCGATCGTCACCGGGATATCGCGCAGTGACCCGGGGTCGTCGCCGGGATCGAGGACGTAGGTGGCGAAGTCGTCGCGCGCGTCGGTGAACGAGGTCGCGCCCGCCAGGCCGGCCAGATCGATGCGCGCGGCATCTGGGTCCACTCGCGTCGGGCGACCGAACATGACCGACAGCAGCGCGGCCCGGCCGCGGCCACGCTCGCCCGCGCGGTCGAGCCCCGGACCCGCCAGCCGCGCAGCGGCGCGCATCGCGGTCAGCGACCCCTGAACCCAGCGCAGGCCCGGCTTGCCGTAGAAGCCGACGGGTGAGAACGCGGTGACGGCGGAGGCGACGCCGGTGCGGCCCAATTCGATGCCGATACCGCCGCCCATCGAGCTACCGACGACGTGCGGCCGTCGGATCTCGTTGTCGCGCAGCCATTGCGTCAGCCAGCTCGCGTATCCACGTGGTCCGGGCCGGATGCCCGGCAGCGGCGGTGAGGCGCCGAATCCGGGGAGGTCGACGGCGATCACCTCGTGCTGTTCGGCCAGCAGGTCGATGACCGGCGCGAAGATCTGCCAACGACTGCCGAGCCCGTGCACGAGCACGATCGGCGAGCCGGTGCCCCGGCGAACATGAGAGATCTGCGTCATCGCAGCCCTTCATCCAGAAGAAACAGTTACTGCGTACGGTTTGTTGATTGCACCAGGTCATCGCTGCTGCGTCAATAGGCAATCGGACAACAAGACGTGCGGGATCGCCAATCTTTACCGTCACGGCGTACGATTTCTCGGGTGACCGTGCAACAACCGCGCCGTACCCAGGCGCAACGCCGTGCCTCCACCAGGGCCCTGATCCTCGACTGCACCGCGCAATGCCTGCTCGAACGCGGCTACGCGGCGACCACCGTCAGCGCCGTCCAGGAACGCGCCGGCCTCGCGCGCGGCACCGTCCAGCACCATTTCCCCACCCGGACCGAACTGCTCATCGCGGCCACCACCCGCGTCGTCGACCTGCGGCTCGAACAGTTCCGCCGCGAGGCCGAACTGCTGCCCCCGGGCCGCGACCGGCTGCAATCGGTCGTCGACCTGGCCTGGCGCGACCTCAACAGCCCGGCCTTCTTCACCGCGCTGGACCTGTGGGTCGCCGCACGCACCGACGCCGAACTGCGCGAGCGCCTCGTCCACGAGGAACGGCGCGTGTTCACCGAGATGCGCAGGCTCTACCTCGAAGTCGTCGGCGAACCGTACGCCTCCGATCCGCGTGCGGAGATCCTGGTCGAGTTCACCATCGACCTGCTGACCGGCCTGTCCATGACGGCCATGCTCACCGGGACGCTCGGTGAGCGCGAAGCGGTCGTTCGCCGCTGGAAGCGCGCGCTCGCCGTCCTGATCGGCAGACTGCCCAGCGACGAACTGCTCGACGGCAGCCCCCTGCCCGCGGTCGCGAGCTGAGCGAACTCCGCGTCAGCTGATCCCGGACAAGCCGTTCCAGCACAGCGCCACCGTCGTCGCCACGGCATCACGCTTGGGGATCGGACGACCCGCGTCCAGCCAGTGCCGGGCCGCCAGATGACTGGCCCCGACGACACCGAACGCGCACGTGTACGCCCGCGCGTCGTCCATGCCCGCCGCCCGCAACTCGGCACTGACCAGCACCGCGCACTCGCCGAACGCGTGCCGCGAGCGCCAGCGCACGCTGGGTTCACTGGGCACCGGCGACTCGAAGATCAGGACGTGGCCGTCCGGGTCCTCGTCGACGAAGTCGAAATAGGCCTGCACCGCCCGCCGCACCTTGTCCTCCTGCCCGGTGGCGCCGGCCAGCGCGTCGCGGATACCGCGCACCATCCGGTCCAGATGGTGTTGCAGGACAGCGAGATACAGATCCAGCTTGTTCGCGTAGAGGGTGTAGATGACCGGCTTGCTCATCCCGGCCCGCGCGCTGATCTGATCCATGCTCGCGCCGTGATAGCCGTGCGCGACGAACACCTCGCGCGCCGCGTTCAGCGCCGCCAGTAGCCGTTCCGCGCGAGCCGCGACAGTGCCGCCGCCGGTCTCGTCGGCGTCGTCGTCGGGGAGCAGGATGTCGCTGTGCAGGACTGTCATGCGACCAGCCCTCCTTCGCTGGGTCGTTCGGTCACCATGTCAGCACCGGCTTCACCACTCGTCCGGCCCGCTGATCGGCCAGCGCGGCGGCGATCTCGGTGTGCGGATAGCGGCCGATGAGCCGCTCGACCGGGAACCGGCCGTTCGCGTGCAGGTCGAGCAGGTGCGGAATGAAAGTAGCGGGCACGCTGTCGCCTTCGAGGCACCCGCGAATGGTCTTGCCGCGCAACACGATATCGCTGACATCCACCGGCGGGGCACCCGCACCGAGACCCACCGCGACCACCGTCGCCCCGGTGGTCAGCGCCGCCACCGCATCGGCCAGGACCGCCGGGACACCCGTGGTGTCCAGCGCGTGGGTGGCCCCACCGCCGGTGAGGTCGCGAATCCGCGGCACCGTCGGCCCCTCGGCCGGATCCAGCGCGACCTCGGCGCCTAGCTCGCGCGCGAGTTCCCGCCGGGCAGCCGACGTCTCGACCACCACCACCCGTACCCCGGCCACCGTGCGTGCGGCCAGCAGCGCGGCCATCCCGACCGCGCCCGCGCCGTAGACCGCCAACCAGGCGCCCGATTCGGGGCGCAAAACGTTGAGCACCGCGCCCGCGCCGGTCTGGAATCCGCAGCCGAACGGCGCGGCCGCCGCCAGGTCGATCGCGGGGTCGACGACGATGGTGTTGTCCTCGGTCGTCAGCGCGTAGCCGGCGAAACTCGACTGGCCGAAGAATCCGTCCAGCACCGGGGCGCCGTCGAGCAGTACGCGCGGAGTGTCGTGGGCGCGGCGCCCGAACTGGTTGAGCGCGACCGAGCGATGACAGTAGGCGGGGCGACCGGCCAGGCAGGTCGCGCACGCGCCGCAATGCCGGAAGGTCAGCACGACATGATCACCGGGCGCGACCACGGCGACACCGGGCCCGACCGCGGCCACCACACCGGCGCCCTCGTGGCCGAGCAGGATCGGCCGGTCCGCGGCGCCTGCGCGCCGGGTCACCAGGTCGGTGTGACAGATCCCGGCGGCGGCGATCCGCACCAGGATCTCCCCGGCCCGCGGTTCGTCGATCTCGACCGGTTCGATCGAGAACGCCGCGGCCGGGTCGCGCGACAGAACCGCCGTTGTCCGCATCAGGACACCCGTTCCAGCAGGAAGTAGAAGTATTCGCCGCGCGACAGCACCAGTTCCGGGCGACCGTTCATGATGCCTATCAGGGTCCGCTCGTCGAGCCACTTGAAATGGTCGAACACGGCGCGGCCGTCGTAGACCATCGTCGCGGTCACCTCGCCGCGGAACTCGATGTTCCACAGCGTCGCCTCGCCCTGTCCCAGTTCGACATTGGAGAACAGGGTGCCGTCCTCGGCGCGGCAGATCAGCGGTTTGGCATCGTCGAGGGCGAGGAAGGTCTTGCCGTACCAGCGGCTGGCCGGCAGCGCACGGCACAGCGGGTGCCCGGTCTGGAACGCGCCGCCGCGCCATTCCCCGAGGATGTCCTCGGCGCGGGCAGGCCGTAGCCGGGTCCACAGCGCGTCCAGTTCCGCGGTGGAGACGCCGTCGGTCTCGTCCCGCAGTTGCTGCCAGCGTGGCTTGTCCGCGCCCATGGTGTCCTCGTCTCGCCGTTTCCAGAACCATCCGGTTCCAGAACGGACCATAGTTCCGAACCAGATGGTTCGGCAAGAGGTACCATCCGGTCATGCGGGCAGCGGG
>NZ_JBHXMY010000479.1:0-4608 GCF_042720195.1 Nocardia sp. NPDC058497
GCGCGGTCGGATCTGCGTATTGCCGGCCGCCGCGGCGGCCTTAAGGGCGGCGGTCAGCGCGGCCTGTGTCTTGGTGGTGGGATTGAACGAGTCCACAGATCTCCTTGGGTGTGTCCGGTATCGACTGGTTCAACGCGCACAAAGTTGAGTCTGTTCCGCTCAACTCCAACTTTTCCCGATGGACGCCGGAATCGGTGTTCACGCTACGCCGCGACACCACCGAAGACGATCAATCACCGCACGTCGCAGCCCTGCCCACCTAAGATTGCGCAACGAGATGTTCGATCTGCCGCAACCCGTTTCGCGGCGCGCTCGACGACCACCCGGCTCCACAGACACAGGAGACATATGCGCGCGATCGTGGTTCAGAAGTTCGGCGCCACCCCGGAGCTGGCCGATGTGCCGGTGCCGGAGCCGGGACCCGGTGAGGTGCAGGTCGCGCTGGACGCGGCGGGAGTCAACCCGTTCGACCTGAAGATGGCCGACGGCATCCTCGAGGGCAAGATGCCCACCGATTTCCCGATGATCCTCGGCGTGGACGGCGCGGGCACGATCTCGGCGATCGGCCCTGGCGTGCGCTCGTTCGCCGTCGGCGACCGGGTGGTCGGCAAGTTCCTCACCGCGCCGGCGGGCCACGGCAGCTGGGCCCAGTACGCGACCCTGCCCGAGGACGCGACCCTGGTGCCGATCCCCGACGGCGTCACCTCTGTGGCCGCGGCCGCGCTCCCCGTCGCCGGCGTCACCGCCCAGGACCTCGTCGACACCGCCCAGATCAAGCCCGGCCAAACGGTGCTGATCGTCGGGGCGACCGGCGGCGTCGGCTCCTTCCTGGTCCAGCTGGCCAATATCGCGGGCGGCCACGTGATCGCCACCCCCCGCGGCGACGCCGCCGACCAGGTAGCCCGCCTCGGCGCCGCGGAAACGATCGACTACACCAAATCCCGCCCCGCCGATCCCAACATCGTCGACCCCGACCCGGCCACCCACCGCGACTCCAGCGTCACCGGCGCCGTCCGCTTCACCCACCCCGACGGCATCGACGTCCTCTTCGACCTGATCAGCGCCCCCGCCGACTTCGCCTCCCACGCCACCCTCGTCCATCCCGGCGGCCGCGCCTACTCCACCACCTGGGCCGCCGACGAGAACTCGTTGCGCGAACGCGACATCACCGGCGGCAACTTCGAATCCAAAGGCCGCGTACCGGAATTGACCCGCCTGCTGGGCCGAGTCGCCTCCGGAGACGTGGTGGTACCGATCGAGGCGACAGTGCCCCTGGAAGCCGCACCCGCCGTCCTCGGCGCGGGGAGCGCGCGCGGAAAGACCGTCCTGGCAATCTGATTGAAGTTCACGGAACGGCGACGGGATCCAGCCCGTCAATTCAGGTGGTTGCGCTGTCGAGGTGACGCCGGACTTCGGCGGCGAAGACTCGGGTGCCAGTTCTTTCCAGGACCGCCAGTAGACCGGTGACCGACCTTGGGTCTCGGCGGTACGCCGCCGCCTGTGCCCGCAACGTCGAGATCGTCAGGCCGGGGTAGAGATCCAGCTGGTCGAGGAGAAATCGTCCGGAGTGATTGCGGTGAGGTCATAGGGCTTCAATGCGCGCTCGGGGAAGTCGCGGACATTGAAGGTGACCAGGACCTCGGCAGCCGACCGCACGGCCGCGGCTAGGACGTGTCGATCTTTCGGATCGTTCTCCATACCGCTGACCAGCGATTCGTAGCCGGTGACCAACGCATCGGGGAATGCGGACTTCATGTGCGATATCCGGCGGTCGACGCTGTCCGGCGGGAGGTCCCGGCGAACCAGGCTTCCGCGCAGCTCCGTCAGCACGTCCGTGGACCAGAGCGGGCGGAACATCTGGGCATCCGCCATGCGGAGAAGGGTGTCGGAGAGATACGCGGGGTGCAGAACACATGCATCGAGGAACACGCTGAACGGCATCCGCGCGCCCTACCGTGGGTCGGGTGGAGTGATGGTTGCGGTGTAGATGCCTGCGTCTTCGCCCTCGACGGCCATGGCGTCCAAAGCAGCTCGGCGTTCCGTCCGGACTCGTTCCTGGTAGGCGAGGACGTCACGGAGCAGGACGCGACGGTGGCGGCCGCGCATCGAGTGGGCGATTTCGCCGTCGGTGAGCAGGCGGACAAGCGTGGGACGGGAGATATTGAGGAGGTCGGCGGCCTCCTGGGTGGTGAGCATGGTGTTATGCGGCGCGATCGACACTGCCAGCCCGTTGGACAGGGCGATGACCGCGTCACGCAGCACCGCATAGAGCTCGTCGGGAATGTCCAAGTAGGTACCGTCGGGGCCGACAAGCCTCGCCTTCGCACACGTCTGGTCGATACGCAGACTCGAGATCAGTTGTTCGAGGTCGGCAGGGTTGTCGGGAGGAAAGACCGTGCTCTCCCGCAGCATCGTGGACATGGCACTAGTCTAACGCTATTCGAAAAAAACGAAAGGCATCTTGACTGCTGCCGCGTCGGGCATCGTCGGGGTGTTTCAGCGCAGCCTAGGTACCCTCGCCACCATGTCTGAAGTGACACTGGCGAACCTGTTGGACGATGCGGCCCTGTTCTCGTTCGAGCATCAACTGCATCTGATGGACGTGGTGGGGGATCGCCCGTGGAGCGTCGACCTGCGCGCGGGGCGATTCACCTTCACCGGCGACCAGCCCATCGAATGCTCGGCCGTCCACCTGCTCGGCTCGGCCGCCCCCGGCCCGCAGTCCTGGCTGTGGTCGTGGGGAAATCCGGCCGGCTACCCGGAGACGGTCACCGGCCTTGCTCAATCGGCCCGCGATTTCGGAATCCACCACCGCATCAGCGAACTCGCGAACGTGGAAGTCCCCTTCGCCGCCCTGCCCGGCACCCCGACCCAGGCCGAGGGCGCGGTGAACACCTTCATGGACGCCTGCAAAGC
The DNA here is from genome assembly GCF_042720195.1 of Nocardia sp. NPDC058497. Taxonomy (NCBI): domain Bacteria; kingdom Bacillati; phylum Actinomycetota; class Actinomycetes; order Mycobacteriales; family Nocardiaceae; genus Nocardia; species Nocardia sp. NPDC058497. The sequence goes on from NZ_JBHXMY010000479.1 coordinate 2,917, forward strand.
GATCTCCGGAGTCTGGACCGCCTACAACGGCCCCGTGGGCGGCGGCACCCGCGCCGCATTCCTCATCGAGCACCCCCTCTTCCAGCTCCCCGCACCCGCCGCACCGCGCATCACCCGAGTCCTCCAGCAAGGCCTCACCGAATTCCCCCTCAACGACCACCGTCGCGCCCTGCACGCATACGCCAACCACCGCGGCCTCACCATCACCTGGTCCCCCGACTACTTCCAATCCACCGTTACCGGACCAGGTTTCACCGCCACCCTGACCTTCGACGAGCTGGCGCGAACCAAGAGCATCGACGTGCAGATGGGCCACGGATAGCGCAGGATCAACAATCGAGACATAGCGCACAATTGGGATCCGCGGTCTGATTCGGAACGTCCAATATCTCGACAGCATTGGTGCCGAGAGTGGGACTTTCGATGATCGACGAGCTGCCCGCGGCGGTGTGGGCTGAGAACGACGTGGCGCGTACCGAGATGAGATCGGCGTCGGATTCGTTGGCGGCGAAGCCTTTCCGGAGGCTGCTGCCGTGAGTTCGATCAACGCTGATCCCGCAGCGCTACGCAGCACGCAACCCTCGTTCGACGCAGTCGCATCGACCATCATATCCGGATTCGTACTATCGAATACTTTCGAAATCCCCGCGTCCCGAAGCGCCTCCCGTCAGCTCTCGATTGCGTCCGCGAGTTGGAACTTTTCCGCGCAGCCCAGACAACGTACCCGACTGGGTGCAGCAGATTATCGATAATTAGTCCGCCCGTCACAGCAGTCGACTGCGATCAACCTCAATCCACGGGTGCTCGACGACGAAAGGCCGACTCCTTGGCCGGCCGATTACCTGCGCGAGAGCGCCACACTCATCCGAGCCAATACGATCGACAGCTCCTGAGGAGGAGCTCCATGCTCGAACAGCTTCACCGAGACATCACATTGATGTGATACCGTCGACTGCGTGCTGTACGCGATCGAGATCGAACCCGAGGTTCGCGCGTTCCTGGCAAAGCTCTCACCTGCCGATCTAGCTCGCGCCGACTTCGCCGCTGGCCTACTCGCGACCTATGGTCCTGAACTGCGGGAACCCTACTGTCGCTATCTCGGCGACGGAGTCCGCGAACTCCGGTTCACGCTGTCCGGCAACCGCGCCACCCGGATCAGCTACTGGTTCCCTGGTAGGCGAAAAGCTGTATTGCTAACCGCGTTTCACAAGACGAGGCAGCGCGAATCGATGCAGGTCGACCGAGCCAGGAGTGCCCGCAAGGTATGCGAAGCCGAGCACGCCGGGCCAGCTCACCTGACCTTCGATCCGATGGGAGAAACCGAATGACGAGTCAGCACGAATTCGACACTGATCTGGCCGCGACCCGAGCCACCCCCGAGTACAAGGCGGCACTGCGCGCGTATGAGCTAGCGCACGAGCTCGGTATTCAGATCCGGGCCGCACGTGAAGCGCGCGGGTGGTCACAGACCGAATTGGCAAACCGCGCGGGGATGCGACAGCACGCGGTGAGTCGGCTGGAGGCCGGCGACGTGGTTCCGACATTGACCACGCTGGAGCGGATCACCGCTGCGTTGGGTGCCAAGCTGACGGTGTCCCTGGCCGCGTAGCCATTGGCCGGACCCGTTTGCGATCTGGTCGACCCCGCGTGTATCCGAGCACCTCGCCGATACGATTCGACGGTTCGCGCAGC
>NZ_JBHXMY010000480.1:0-4603 GCF_042720195.1 Nocardia sp. NPDC058497
TGCTCGAACCGTACCAGCATGCCGTCGGCGGTCTCGGTGAGCTCGGTGATCGTGTCGCCGAAGACGTACTCGACGGAGTCTGAGGTCTTCCCGTGCAGGATCTCGGCGAGGTCGCCGCGCAGGATCTCGATGTCGCCGCCGGTGAAGTCACCGGACATGACGACCAGCTCGCGTCCGTCGTCGTCGACGAACACCGTGTCGGTGGTGCCGGTGCGGCGGGCGCGGACCGCGTCCAGGACACCCATCCGTTCGAGCATGGTCAGCTGCGTGCGGCCCTTGAAGTCGACGGCCTGACCGCCGGGACGCAGCGCGGGAGCGCGCTCGACGACGGTCACGGTGAAGCCGTATCGATCCAGCCAGTAGGCCAGCGCGGGGCCCGCGATGCCTGCGCCGGAGATGAGAACGGTCTGGTTGCGCATGGTGTGCTCCTCGCCAGAAATCTGTGTCTGATGGAATCTGTATCCGGTGGACACGAATAAGAGTATGGTAGACACAGTTCTGAGGTCAACAGGAAGGGCAGGACCGATGCCGACCACCGTCGAACTGCTGTGGGGCACCACCGCGCGCCGTAAGCGCGGCCCAAAACCCGCGCTCACCCTGGACGGGATCGTCGCCGAGGCGATCGCGCTGGTCGACGCCGAAGGACTGTCCGCGCTGTCGATGCAGCGGCTGGCCGAGCGCCTCGGCTTCACCAAGATGTCGCTGTACCGGTACGTGCCGGGCAAGGAACAGCTGACGGCGCTGATGGTCGACGCCGCGATCGGCGAACCGCCGCGCTCCGACGGCGCGAAAGCCGGCTGGCGCAGCGGCCTGCGGCACTGGGTCGAGGCGATCTTCGAGCGCTACCGCGCCCATCCCTGGACCATCGAGCTGACCCTCGGTATCCGCCCGATCGGCCCGAACGAGATGAGCTGGACCGAGGCCGCGCTCACCGCCCTCGACGGCACCGGGCTGACCGGCCCCGAACGGCTCGACACCATCGTGCTGCTCAACGGACACGCGCGCAGCTTGGCCCAACAGGTCGAATCGGTCGGTGACGGCGATGCGGCGACGCGGTTCGCCGAGCAGTTCGCCGCGATGATGACCGCGGCGGGCGACAGATTTCCCGCGGTCAGCGCGGCCTTCGCGGAGGAGTCGGCGGCGGTCTCCCCGGCGGCCGCGCCGGGCGCCGCGTTCGACTTCGGCGTCGACCGCATCCTCGACGGCCTGGCCGTGCTGATCGCGAAACGGACGAATCGGTAGCGCCGTGGGTCTGGCCTGCCGGGCGCGAACGTCCTAGGCTCGCATCATGACCGACCAGCCGGAACTGCCGGAAAACTCTGCCACCCTCGTGCGCGAATTCTTCGCCGCGCTGGAACTCGGCAGCGTCGACGAGGCGCTCGAGCTGCTGGATCCGGCGATCGTCTGGAAGAACACCGGCCTGCCGACCGTGCGCGGCAAGGACCGGGTCGCCGCGTTGCTGCGCGGCCTGGACCGGCCGCAGCTGGGATTCGCGGCGGACATGCACCACATCGCCGAGAACGGCGACATCGTGCTCACCGACCGCACCGACTATCTGCGCGCGGGCCCGGTCCGGATCGGGTTCTGGGTGAGTGGCACCTTCGAACTGCGCGAGGGCCGGATCGTGCTGTGGGACGACCACTTCAGCATGGGCAACATGGCGCGGGGCGCCGTCGTCGGCGCGGCGCGGGCGATCCTGCGTCGCTGAACGCGCCCCGGCTACCTGTGCTTGTTCAAGTAGTCCAGGTAGGTCGGCCGCAGGACATCGGCCAGTTTGCCGTCGCCCGCGTGCATGTAGTCATCGATCATCGGCAACACGTACTTGATGTCGGCCTCGCTCTCGCCGAGCTCGCCCGCCTCGGCCTGGGCAGCGGGGATGGACTTGAGCAGCCGCCACAGGAACTTCACGTCGCCGCGTCGCACCGCCGTCCGCACCGCACGATCGTGCAGTTCCTTCGACGACAGTTTCTCCAGATCCTCGTCTTCGGACATGCTTCGACTCTAGCCCTCGGCGACACCCCTGTGGCAGATCCGAAGCGTCGGCGCCGGTTAACGACAAATTCACGGACGCGTCCGGCTGTCCGGCAGCGCGGCGGACAGTTGACCGGTAGCGTCGGTGATGCGGGCCGCGTCGGTGTGGCTCGTACGGGAGGTCCTGACCGTGACTGAGCTACTCAGTGCGAGAGGGCCGGCACCCGGCCCTCGTGGCGGTTGACCAGCGCGTCACCCGCCTACCAGGACGGACCGGTCCAGCGAGATCGTTCGCGCGGGTGCCGTGCGAACACATAAGGAGCCCACCGTGACTGCTGCACGCTCCGTTTCCGCCCCCGCGATGCACACGGCCTCGGCCTCGAAGAAGGGGGCCCGCCCCTCGCGTTCCGGTCGTAAGACTTTCGTCGTCGACACCTCGGTTCTGCTCTCGGATCCCTGGGCCGTCACCAGGTTCGGCGAACACAAGGTGGTTCTACCGCTGGTCGTGATCAGCGAATTGGAGGCCAAGCGACACCACCACGAACTCGGCTGGTTCGCCAGGGAAGCCCTGCGCATGCTCGACGACCTGCGGGTCAACCACGGCAGGCTCGACCAGGCACTGCCGATCGGCACCGACGGCGGCACACTGCAGGTGGAGCTCAACCACACCGACCCCTCGGTGCTGCCCGCCGGATTCCGTTCGGAGACCAACGATTCCCGCATCCTCGCCTGCGCGCTGAACTTCTCGGCCGAGGGCGAGGAGGTGGTGCTGGTGTCCAAGGACATCCCGCTGCGGGTCAAGGCGAGCGCGGTCGGCCTGTCCGCCGACGAGTACCACGCCCAGGACGTGGTGACCTCCGGCTGGAGCGGGATGGTCGAACTCGACGTCGCGGGCTCCCAGATCGACCAGCTCTACACCGACTCGGTGATCGACCTGGACGAGGCGCGGGAACTGCCCTGCCACACCGGGATCCGGCTGCTGGGCAGCAGCTCCAGCGCGCTGGGCAGGGTCACCGCCGACAAGCGGGTCCAGCTGGTCAGGGAGCGGGAGGCCTTCGGCCTGCACGGCCGCTCGGCCGAACAGCGGATCGCGCTCGATCTGCTGCTCGACGAGAGCATCGGGATCGTGTCGATGGGCGGACGAGCGGGCACCGGTAAGTCGGCGCTGGCGCTGACCGCCGGGCTCGAGGCTGTGCTGGAACGGCGGACCCAGCGCAAGGTGGTCGTGTTCCGGCCGCTGTACGCGGTCGGCGGCCAGGAACTGGGCTACCTGCCCGGTTCGGAGAGCGAGAAGATGGGCCCGTGGGCTCAGGCCGTCTTCGACACGCTCGACGGGCTGGCCAGCCGCGAGGTGATGGAGGAGGTGCTCAGCCGCGACATGCTCGAAGTGCTGCCGCTGACCCACATCCGCGGGCGCTCGCTGCACGATTCGTTCGTGATCGTCGACGAGGCGCAGTCGCTCGAGCGCAATGTGCTGCTGACGGTGCTCAGCCGTCTCGGCACCGGCTCGCGCGTCGTGCTGACCCACGATGTCGCCCAGCGCGACAACCTGCGGGTCGGCAGGCACGACGGCGTCGCCGCGGTGATCGAAAAGCTCAAGGGGCACCCGCTTTTCGCGCACATCACGCTCACCCGTTCCGAGCGCTCGCCGATCGCGGCGCTGGTGACCGAGATGCTCGAGGAGTACGGACCGAACGCCTGATCTTCCGGCAATCGGGCCGCGTCACGGCCTGAATCCGTTTGATTACGGCGAACTGTGGGTATTATCCGCGGCGACACCAATCCAGCAACGGCTCGGCGAACAACGTTCCGCCGGGCCGTTGCGGATGTCGGCCAGGCTCCATTCCGGGGGCGTGCCCCCGGGGGGCCACTCGCGAGAGGATGGATATGAACCACTTCGCTCGACGTACTGCCGCTGGGGGCGCCGCGGTCATCGCCGCCGCCGGACTGTTGCTCGCCGCCGGCTGCGGTGACGACGACAAGGACACGGCCAAGGACACCATCGGCACCGTCACCTCGGTCATCGGTGGCCCTGGCGCGACAACCACCGCCGAAGGCGGCTACGGCGGGATGACCACGACTCCCGACAACGATGACACCACCGCCCCCGGCGCGCCCACCACCACCGCGGCGGCGGCAGGCGAGTCGACCACCATCTCCACTCCGAACGGCGACATCACCGTCTCCGGTGAGGTGTACAAGAAGTACGTCGCCGCCGGTGGGGCGAGCAGCCCGCTCGGTATGCCCGAGGAAGCCCAGGAAGCGGGCCCGGACGACGGCGAGTACCAGGACTTCGAGGGCGGCACCATCTACTGGAGCAAGGACGGCGGCGCGCACATCGTCTGGGGCGAGATCCGCGAGGCCTGGGAGGACGAGGGCGGCGCCAACGGTCCGCTCGGCTACCCGACCAGCGATGAGAAGGACATCGCCGGTGGCAAGCAGAGCGACTTCACCGGCGGCACCATCACCTGGGTCAACGGCGAGACCACGGTGACCAAGAAGTAGCCCGTGCGCCCGGCCCGGGGGGGGGGGCGGGGAACCCCCCGGCGGGGCCCCCCCCCCCCCCCCGACCCCCCGGGTTGTGGGGGGGGGGAAAAAAATATCGAGTGTGATTTAACAATCAAACCACCCC
>NZ_JBHXMY010000481.1:0-1607 GCF_042720195.1 Nocardia sp. NPDC058497
CCCCTGGTGATGGTGGCGCCCTCGACGGCGCACACCGGGGTGGCCGCGATGGCCGAGACCGTGCTGGCCGGCTTGGCCGGACTCGGTGTGCGCGCGGCCATCTCGATGCTCGACACCCCACCGGCCGACCTGCCCGACTGGGCCACCGCCGGCTTGGGCCGCCAGGACGAACTGCTCACCAAGGCCGCCGTGGTCGTCGGCGGTGGGGGACACGGACTGCTCGCCAAAGCCCTGGCCGCCGGGGTGCCGGTGGTGACCGTTCCCGGCGGTGGTGACCAGTGGGAGCTGGCCAATCGCGCGGTGCGGCAGGGTAGTTCGGTGCTGGTGCGTCCGCTGACCCCCGAGGCGGTCGGCGCGGCGGTGCGCCAGGTGCTCGACGACCCGGCCTACGCCGCCACGGCCCGCGAGGCCGCCGCGGGGCTGTCGCGGGTCGAGGATCCGGTCGACATCTGTCACGACGCCGCGAAGCGGTAGCGTCCGCCGGGTGGCGCCCGGCTCCGGTGCCACTGTCGGGTGTCGCTGAGCGCGAGTATCTTGGGCTTCGTGCGGTTGACCGAATTCCAGGAGCTGATGCACACCGAGTTCGGCGTGGCGCGCGCCGACGCCATGCTGGCCGATCACGTGATACCGGCGCTGGGGCGGACCGGCGCTGCCGCGATCGAGTGCGGTGTCGATCCGCGTGATGTGTGGCGCGCACTCTGCGCCGACTTCGATGTTCCCCGAACCCGATGGTGAGCAGGTCATGGCAGTGACAGCGCAGAACCCGGACACCCGGCCGTATCGGTTCGACGAGCGGCTGCGAATGATCCCGGCAGACCCCGAGACGCTCGCGGCCAGGGTCGCGGTCGCCGACCCCCACGATTTCGGCGGCCTACGCAGGCTCGGCATCGCCTTGATGCTGCTCGGCCGCCACGACGAGGCCCTGGACCGGCTCGATCAGGCGCTGGAACTGGCCGATACCGAGCAGCGGCGGATCACCGTCTGGATCAACCTCGCCGACGTGTACCGCTACCAGGGCGAACCCACCCACGCGGAGATCCTGTACCGGCGTGCGCTCGAGGCCAGCCGCGCCCTCGATCCCGATCTCGTCTCCTTCGCCGCCCACCACCTGGGCAAGTCGCTGGCCGAACAGCACCGCCCGCGGGAGGCGCGGGAGCTGCTCAACGAAGCGATGCGGTTGCGGGTGGCCGACGGCGACTCCGAACTCATCGAATCCACCCGCGCGGCGCTGGACCACCTCGACGAGCTGGCCCTGCCGCTGCCGCCCGAGATCGCCGAGCTGCTCGGGCCGGTGCCCGCGTGGTCGGACGAGCACGAGGGCCGCGGGGGCAACCTCTCGCGCTCGGGCGGGTACTGGATCAAACGCGGACCGCGGGCCGTCGCCGAACACGATCGCTTGAACTGGTTGCGCGACAAGGGTATCGCGGTGCCGACGGTGGCCGCGTTCGCCGAGGACATCCTGGTGCTCGCCGACGCCGAAGCCCGGTCGCGGACCGCCCCACCACGGGTTTGTGACGAGGTGGGGGGGGGGGTGGGGGAGTCCCTGTGGGGGCGGGACCCGCGGGCCGGGGGCGGGGGTGCGGGGGCGCGGGGCCACCGGGGGAGGC
>NZ_JBHXMY010000481.1:1617-4596 GCF_042720195.1 Nocardia sp. NPDC058497
GCCGAAGCCCGGTCGCTCACCGACCTCACCGGTGATGCTGCCGAGGTCGGCGCGCTGATGGGGCAGACCTTGCGGGCGCTGCACGCGCTGCCGGTCGCCGGGTGCCCGTTCGACGGGCGCCTCGAGGTGACGCTGGCGCAGGCGCGCCGCAATGTCGTCGAAGGGTTCGTCGACACCGCCGATTTCGACGCCGACCATCGCGAGCTCACCCCCGCCGCCATCCACGAGCACCTGGTGGCACAGCGCCCCTCCGACGAGGATCTCGTCGTCGCGCACGGCGACTTCACGCCGGGCAATGTGCTGGCCGGTGGCGTGCTGATCGACGTCGCGGCGCTGGGCGTGGCCGACCGCTATCGCGATCTCGCCCTCGCCGAACGCGATCTGGCCGAGGACTTCGGTATCGACGCGGTGGTGGCGTTCTTCACCGCCTACGGGCTGACCGGCCCCGATCGCGCGAAGCTCGAGTACTACCGGCTGCTCGACGAACTGTTCTGAGCGCGGCGCTCAGCTGCTCTTGGCGTAGTGGCGGGCGGCCTTGGTGCGGTTGCCGCAGGTCGCCATGGAATGCCAGCGGCGGGTGCCGTTCTTGGACGTGTCGTAGAAGAACAGCACGCAGTCGGGATGGGCGCACTGCCGGATCCGGTGCGGCGCCGCGGCGATGAGGTGCAGCAGGTTGTCGGCGGCGAGCCAGCCGGGCAGCCAGGCCGGGTCGGCGACCTCCGGGGTATCGCGCGGGCCGTCGTCGGTGAGCTCACGGCGGATCCGGCCGCGGTCGAGCACCCGGTTCAGGGCGGCGTGGTCGGCGGCGGTGACGGCCGCGTGGACGGCATCGCGGGCCGCGTGCAGCGCGGTCAGCGTGTGCTCGTCGACGGGGACGCGATCGGCGAGCCCGGTGAGCTCGAGCCACAACCGCAGACCGTCGAGATCGGTGAGCAGATCACCCGGGGTCGCGCCCGCCCAGCGGGTGTTGAGCAGGTCCAGAGCCGGTGGTTCGCCGGTGTGCGGACGGGGATCGCGCATGCCTGAGGTTACCAACTCCGCTCCTAACCACTGTCACGATTTCACGGGTTGACGGTGCCGGCCGGTCGTCCTACTGTCTAACCTGTCAACGTCGAATAGATAGTTATCATTCCGGGAGAGGTTCCACTGTGCGACCGCCACTGCCACCCTTCGACCTCGAATCCGCCCGCGCCAAGGTCCTTGCCGCCGAAAATGCCTGGAATACCCGGGATCCCGAGCGGGTCGCCGCCGCGTACACCGAGGATTCGGTGTGGCGCAACCGTGACGAGTTCTTCACCGGCCGCGCCGCGATCGTCGACTTCCTCACCCGCAAATGGTCGACCGAGAACGGCTATGTCCTGCGCAAGGATCTGTGGGCCTTCCACGACAATCACATCGCGGTGCGCTTCCAGTACGAATGGCACGACGAGACCGGGCAGTGGTGGCGCAGCTACGGCAACGAGCAGTGGGAATTCGCGCCGGACGGGCGGATGGCGCGGCGCGAGGCCAGCATCAACGATGTGCGCATCGGCGAATCGGAGCGGCGGATCTTCGGGCCGCGCGCCGAGGGTGACGACTCGGTGCTGCCGCAGCAGTAGCCGGCGGATGTGCGCCGGGTTTGCGGGTCCTCGCGTGTTGGGTGGGCGCGTCGCTTGACTCGAATGGGTGTTCGACTAATCTGGGCGCCAGAACTTGTCGGTGCCGGCCTCTACTGTGGGCGCCAACCAGAGAGACACTCACCTCGAGAAGGGGACCACATCATGGCACCGCAGGCCTACGATCGCGACAAGGCGCTGGAGCTGGCACTGGCGCAGGTGGAGAAGAGCTTCGGCAAGGGCGCGGTCATGCGCCTGGGCGAAGATGTTCGCCCGCCCATCGGCGTCATCCCGACCGGCTCCATCGCCCTCGACGTCGCGCTCGGTATCGGCGGTTTGCCCCGCGGTCGCGTCGTCGAGATCTACGGACCGGAATCCTCGGGTAAGACCACCGTCGCGCTGCACGCGGTAGCCAACGCCCAGGCCGCGGGCGGTGTGGCCGCGTTCATCGACGCCGAGCACGCCCTCGATCCCGAGTACGCCCGCAAGCTCGGCGTCGACACCGACGCGCTGCTGGTCTCCCAGCCCGACACGGGTGAGCAGGCGCTCGAGATCGCCGACATGCTGGTGCGTTCCGGCGCCATCGACATCATCGTCATCGACTCCGTCGCCGCCCTGGTGCCGCGCGCCGAGATCGAGGGCGAGATGGGCGACAGCCACGTCGGCCTGCAGGCCCGGCTCATGAGCCAGGCGCTGCGCAAGATGACCGGCGCGCTCAGCAACTCCAACACCACCGCCATCTTCATCAACCAGTTGCGCGAGAAGATCGGCGTCATGTTCGGCTCGCCGGAGACCACCACCGGTGGTAAGGCGCTGAAGTTCTACGCCTCCGTGCGCCTGGACGTGCGCCGCATCGAGACCCTCAAGGACGGCAGCGACGCGGTCGGCAACCGCACCCGCGTGAAGGTCGTCAAGAACAAGGTGAGCCCGCCGTTCAAGCAGGCCGAGTTCGACATCCTCTACGGCCAGGGCATCTCCAAGGAGGGCTCGCTCATCGACATGGGCGTCGAGCACGGCTTCATCCGCAAGTCCGGCTCCTGGTACACCTACGAGGGCGACCAGCTGGGCCAGGGCAAGGAGAACGCCCGCAAGTTCCTGCTGGAGAACACCGATGTGCGCGACGAGATCGAGAAGAAGATCAAGGAGAAGCTGGGCATCGGCGCCGACCTGACCGCCGAGGCCGACGCACCCGCCGACTTCTGAGCCGATGCGCACGCCGAACCCCGGCCGCGCACGCCGCGACTCGGCCGACCCGGTCGAGGACATGCGACGGCAGCTGGCTCGCCTCGGCGTCGAGGTCGAGCCGCAGGCGCTGACGTCGTCCGCGGATCGTGGGCGGGGCGCGGGCGCCGAACTCGTCCGATCGGCTCGTGACGAACGAGCC
>NZ_JBHXMY010000482.1:0-4583 GCF_042720195.1 Nocardia sp. NPDC058497
CTACTGTCCGCGACTCGTGGCTGAGGGCGTCCCAAGCGGGCGGCCGCCCGCTGACGGTTGTGCGACCCCTTCTGTTTCCGTGCCACCGACTTCGCCAGGCGGCGTTGCCGGGCCAGCTCGGCAACCAGTGGTTTCGGCGCGGTATCGACACGGGCGACCTCGGTCCCGTCGGCGGTCGCAGCGACCGCGAATACGCTCAACCCGCGATCGATCCCGACCCAACCACCGTCGTCGCTATGTTCGCGTGGCCTGTGGTGGTGGGCCGGGTGTAGTTCGGATGCTTCGGTGGCCAGGCTGATCCACCAGCGTCGCGCCCGGTAGGAGACGGTGGCGTAGCGGATTTTCGCCCGTTCCTTGGTGAGCATTCGCCGCAACCGGCGGGTGTCGTCACGCACCTTGATCGCGCCGATCCCTGGCAATGTCACCGACCGTGCGGTCTCGTTGTCGCCGACCCGGATCATCGCCCGCCCGGTTTTCGCGATCTTGTTGCGGATCCGAAACGACGGGACAGTTTTGTCCTTCTTCTTGAAACGGGGAAACCCGACCCTCTTACCCGCACGTTTACCGGTCCGGGAGTCCGAGAACGCGGCCAGAGCGCGACCGCAGTCGACGGCGGCTTCCTCGAAGACTTGCTGGCACACCTGGGTTCGCCAGGCCAATCCGGTCACGTGAACTTCGGTGACCCCGTCCTGCGCTACCGCGAAGACCCGGCCTGCGGCTTCGGTCTTCTTCCAGGTATTGAAAGCGTTGATCAGGTCGAACCGGGTCCACGGCACAGGATGTTCCGGAGCGGTTTTGCGTGTGGTGAGCGCGGTTTTCACGAAGGCGAGGCTTTGGTTGAACGCGAACCGGGCCGCTCCGGCATGCCGCGCGAGCTCGACGGACTGCTCGACCGTGGGGTCGAGGCAGTATCGGAAAGTCGTGTGGCGGCTCATCATCGATGAGTGTGACACAAGCCACCGACATCAAAAGATTTGACGAGCTTGCCCGCTGTCGCCGCTGTCTACCCATCCGAGAGTGATCGGTGCACTTCCGGCGAACAGATGGCAAGCCCCACACACCGTTGGGCGAGTGCCTGGCAACGGTCGTTGACGGCCGGTACACCCAATACGGAGTTTTCAGACGCACTCTGAGGCATTCGGTGCATCAGGCGTCGGCCACTGCGAACGCGGACGACAGTGGGGGCAGCATGGCGCGGGCGTCGGCGCCGCTGAACCAGAGGCCGACGGTGAAGACCGAGGTGGCTTCCAGATAGCGGGCCTGGTGCAGGCCGCCCGCTGGGAATGGTTGCAGTGCAAGGTCTTCGGCGAGAGCGGAGACGGTCTCGACGGCTTCGGGATTGTCGCCGCAGAGTGGGACGGCAAGGCGCACACCGTCGAAGATCCGGTCCTCACCCGCCCATACCTCGGCGGCGAGCAGGTTGAAGGCCTTGACCACGTGGGCCTTCGGTGCGCCCGCTGCGATCCGTTCAGCCACAGCGTCCTCGCTCAGGATGAAGGCGGTGACGCCTTCTGGTGCGGCCTCGTCGGGTAGGAAAGCGTTGGTGCAATCGATGACGACCTTCCTGGCCAGCGCGTCGCCGTGTTCGCCGAGCAATTCGGTAAGCGCGCTCACCGGCACCGCCGGCAGCACGACGTCGGCGCCCGCGATCGCCGCACCGATACCGGAGGAACGCACCGCGACCAGTGGCGCCGGCTCGGATTCGGCAATGCCCGGCATCTCGATGATCTGCGTCCCCGAGATTCGTGTGCCGCGCCGAGGTGATGTATCGCCCAGCGTGGAATTGATCCGGGCGGCGAGTTCGCGTGCGGCGACGGCCGAACGGGCACCGATGACCACCTCGTGACCGGCCGCGGCCCAGCCACCGCCCAGCGCCGCAGCCATAGCCCCTGCCCCGATGATCCCAATTCGCATGACAACTCCTGTGTTCCGGTGATGTCGCGCCCAACGGCGACGACCACACCGACGCTAGGAATCCCGATAGGCACCCGCGGGTGCCTATCGACGGTGGCAGGCTGGTTCGCATGACCGCCGCACCGGCCGAACCGACGGAGTACCCGCCCTACGGTGACTTCGAGGCCGACTGTCCCGCCAGGATGGGCGTGGACCTGTTCGGGAATTCCTGGCTGCCCGTGATCGTGTACATGCTGCGGGATGGTCCGCTTCGTCACAGTGAGCTGCGGACCGCCGTCGGGGGGATCAGTCAGAAGATGCTCACCCAGACGTTGCGGCGGATGGAGCAGATGACGCTCGTGCGCAGGCAGCGCTACGCCGAAGCGCCGCCGCGGGTCGAATACGAACTCACCGAGGCGGGCCGGGATCTGCTGCAGCCGATTTATGCGCTCGGGACATGGGTTGAGCGGCACGGGGTCGCGGTGACCCGAGCGATGTACGGCGAACCGCCGGACTGACACGCCCGGGACGCTCCAGGTGCCTGCCGGGTGAACGGCACGAGAACACCACGCCAAGGGCCTGTGACCTGCGCGAAACTTCGACGACCCGCCACCGCTACGCCGGTCGGCACTCGTACGATCAAAGCGTGAGTGTTCCGCAGGCCGTGCTGTTGGCAGTCCTCGCGGCTGTCGTCGGGCTGGCAGTCGGGGGCCTGCTGATCCCGTATGTCAACGCCAGGCACGCCGCCCGCACCCAGGAAGACACCGGGCTGACGATGTCGCAGGTGCTCGACCTGATCGTGCTCGCCTCCGAGAGCGGCATCGCCGTCGTCGACGAATACCGCGACGTGGTCCTGGTGAACCCGCGTGCCGAGGAACTCGGCCTGGTCCGCAACCGGCTGCTCGACGAACGCGCGTGGGCCGCGGTGGAGAAGGTGCTGGCCACCGGGGAGTCCGCCGAGTACGACCTCACCGCCAAGAACCCGCTGCCCGGCCGTGGCCGGATCGCCGTGCGCGGCGTCGCCCGGAAACTGTCGCGCGAGGAGACCAGCTTCGTCGTGCTGTTCGCCGACGACGATTCCGAGCAGGCGCGCATGGAAGCGACCAGGCGCGATTTCGTCGCCAATGTCAGCCACGAGCTCAAGACCCCGGTCGGCGCGATGAGCCTGCTGGCCGAGGCCATGCTGGAATCCGCCGACGATCCCGACGCGGTGCGCCACTTCGGTTCGCGCGTGCTGGCCGAATCGCGCCGCCTCGGCAAGATGGTGACCGAGCTGATCGCGCTGTCGCGGTTGCAGGGCGCCGAGAAGCTGCCGGATCTGGCCGTCGTCGATGTCGACACCGTGGTGCAGCAGGCCGTCGACCGGTCGCGCACCGCCGCCGAGGCCGCGGGCATCACCGTCAGCACCGACCGGCCGAGCGGGCTGGAAGTGCTCGGCGACGAGACCTTGCTGGTCACCGCGCTGTCGAACCTGGTCGAGAACGCTATCGCGTACTCGCCGCAGGGTTCGCACGTGTCGGTGAGCCGGTCGTTGCGCGGCGATCACGTCGCGATGGCCGTCACCGACCGCGGCATCGGCATCGCCAAGGAAGACCAGGAACGGGTGTTCGAGCGGTTCTTCCGCTCCGACAAGGCCCGCTCCCGGTCGACCGGCGGCACCGGGCTCGGCCTGGCCATCGTCAAACACGTGGCGGCCAACCACAACGGTGAGATCACCCTGTGGAGCAAACTGGGCACCGGCTCCACGTTCACGCTGCGCATCCCCGCCCATCTGGAAACCGATGGGGACGAGGACGCGGAGCAGGCGCCGGAGCTCGCCACAAGAGAAACCATCGTCCAGCGCACCCCCGCTGGACGAACGAACGGTGTGGAGGCACGCAGATGACGAGTGTGTTGATCGTCGAAGACGAGGAGTCGCTGGCCGATCCGCTGGCGTTCCTGCTGCGCAAGGAGGGCTTCGACGTCACCGTCGTCGGCGACGGCCCGTCCGCGCTGGCCGAATTCGATCGCTCCGGCGCCGACATCGTGTTGCTCGACCTGATGCTGCCCGGCATGAGCGGCACCGATGTCTGCAAGCAGCTGCGCACCCGCAGCGGTGTGCCGGTGATCATGGTGACCGCGCGCGACAGCGAGATCGACAAGGTCGTCGGCCTGGAACTGGGCGCCGACGACTACGTCACCAAGCCGTACTCGGCACGCGAGCTGATCGCCCGCATCCGCGCGGTGCTGCGCCGCGGCGCGGGCGACGAGCTGGACTCCGGCAGCGAGAACGGCGTGCTCGAGGCGGGTCCGGTGCGGATGGATGTGGACCGGCACACGGTGCACGTCAACGGCGGACAGGTCACCCTGCCGCTCAAGGAGTTCGACCTGCTCGAGTACCTGCTGCGCAACTCCGGCCGGGTGCTCACCCGCGGCCAGCTGATCGACCGAGTCTGGGGCGCCGACTACGTCGGTGACACCAAGACCCTGGACGTGCACGTCAAGCGCCTGCGCTCCAAGATCGAGGCCGACCCGGCCAAGCCGGAGCACCTGGTCACCGTGCGCGGCCTCGGCTACAAGCTCGAAGCCTGACAGCAACCCCACAACGAAACAGAGTCCCGTCGGATCTCCGACGGGACTCTGTTTGTTCGAGACGGGATGACTGATCCGGCGAGAACATCGGTAACTCACCGGGTACGGGCTAACTCGCT
>NZ_JBHXMY010000483.1:0-4578 GCF_042720195.1 Nocardia sp. NPDC058497
ACAATAAACCCGGCACCGCGAGGTGCCGGGTTCTCACATGCGTTACCGGGCCGGGCTGAATGGCCCGGTAACGCCTCCTTCGTCGACTAGACGGAGGTACGCGTACGGGTGCGCGCGTTGCGCCGCTTCAGCGCGCGACGCTCGTCTTCGCTCATTCCACCCCACACGCCGGCATCCTGTCCGGACTTCAGGGCCCACGACAGGCAATCGGCAGTGACGGGGCAGCGGGCGCAGACCAGCTTGGCATCGGCAATCTGCGCGAGCGCAGGACCACTGTTACCCACCGGGAAGAACAGCTCGGGGTCCTCATCGCGACAGATGGCCTTGTGGCGCCAGTCCATTCCTCTGCTCCTTTGCGCGGGCGCCACAAAGGGCACCTCTGGTTAGTGGATCGTTCACTTGTGCGACTCGAATGTTTCCGCACGGTTGCTTGTGAATGCTTTCACGAACACCGTAGATGTCAATAGGTGTCCGGCGCACCGTGGGGGAGATCACGCTCTAGCGGACCCGCAAGGGGAACCTGCCCGGTCCTTTGTACTCGCGTCTCCTGGTTTTCGCAGCGCAACAGGGAGATTCCTCCGCGTGTCCGAAGCTCAGGAAGGTTTCGGAGCGACTACATCGAGGATGCCGGGCACCGATGTGAAGTGCACCATCTTGCGTTTTCCGATGAAGTCGCCATCGATTTGCAGGCCGATCTCCGCGGCCGTCTCGATGTGCACCGACGGCACGTCGTCGGCCCGAAAGAGCGCGTCGGCCTTGGGGTTTCCATTCTCGGCCAGCAACTGCCGGGCAAGCAGCAGGGTACGGGTCACACTCATCGACCGCATCGCGAACACCCCGAGTCCCGATTCGAAGGTCGTACCCGGATTGGTGCGAACCGGACGATCCTCGAGATAGGTCCATGGGCTCGAATTCGTGACGAAGATGTAATGAACAGCGTCCACCGGATCGTGTCCCGGAACCTCGACAGTGACGCTCGGTTCTCGCCGCCGCGCGCGGAAGAATTGGCGCACCGTGGTCCGCAGATAGCGCGTCGGCGTGGCCTTGCGGCCCTTCGCACGGGCGGCATCGATCGCCTCGCACACATCGGCGTCCAGGCCGACGCCCGCGCTGAAAGTGAACCACCGGTCATCGGCCAGTCCGAGCCCGATTCTGCGGTCGGCGTCGCGGGTGAGCAGATCGATGAGCTGGTTGGTCGCAGTGACCGGATCGGGGGAGATGCCCAGAGCGCGGGCGAAGACGTTGGCCGAGCCGCCGGGGATGATGCCGAGGCGCGGTCGCCAGACCTGGTCGTCGCCGACCTGCGGCACCGGCAGGAAGCCGTTGATGGTCTCGTTGACCGTCCCATCGCCACCGTGCACGACGATCAGGTCCATCTCCTGCGTGGATGCCCACTGGGCGAGTTCGGCCGCGTGGCCGCGATGCTGGGTGTGCGCAACGGTCAGCTGCGTTCGGCTCTCCAGGGCGTGGGCGAGCAGATCCCGGGTCGCCGGGGTGGTCGAGGTGGCATTCGGATTGACGATGAGCAGCGTCCGCACGGTGTCGAGCGTAATCGGAGACAGTGAACACACGCCGCGCGCCGGGTCGCCACGACAGCTCGTCGTAGGCTGGGCGCGTGGCGGAGCACGACGTGAATGACGGTGGCGAACAGCGCAAGGACGAACCGGTGGCGACCGGCGTTCCGGCGACGGTGCGGGTGGCGGGCGCGGTGGTGATGCTCGAGGGCCTGGCCGGTGTCGTCACCGCGATCGTGCTGATCGTGCGGGCGCTGACCGGCCACGACCAGTCGGTGGCCAGCGGGGTCGGCACCGCGATCTGGTTCGGCGTGCTGTTCGGTGGCGTGCTCGCCGCGGGCATCGCCCTGCTGCGCGGCAAGCGCTGGGGACGCGCCATCGCGGTCATCGCCCAGGTGCTGCTGCTGCCGGTGGCGTGGTCGCTGCTGACCGACTCGCACCAGCCGCTGTGGGGTAGCTTGCTGGCGATCGTGGTGCTCGGCGGGCTCGGCGCGCTGTTCGCGCCCGCGACGAGCCGGTTCATGGCGCTGGACTACGGCGAGCTCCCCGACGCCGAGCACAAGGCGTAGTCAGGCCGTCGCCGCGCGCAGCGCCTCGCGGCACAGGTGGTCGGCCCTGCGGGTGGTCTCCGGTTGCCTGAACCCCGTGGTGAGGGCGAGTACCTGCGCGCAGGCGGTGTCGAGGTCGATCAGGTGGCCGACCGAGACGAACAGCGGCTTCACCTCGTCGCGGGTACGCAGCGCCCGGCCGACGACCTCGCCGTCGATGGTGATGTCACCGGCATCTCCCCGCCGCGGCCCCGGCTGCTGATATTCACCCCACACCGATTTGGCGACACCGATGGTGGGAATTCCGGTCAGCAACCCGACATGACAGGCCAGCCCGAATCGGCGCGGATGCGCGATGCCCTGGGCATCACAGACGAGCAGATCCGGTGTGCGGGTGAGCATTTCCAATGCCGCGACGGTGGCGGGAAGTTCCCGGAACGCGAGCAACCCTGGCACATAAGGGAATGTCGAAATTCCCTGTGCCACTGCTGATTCCACGGTTTCGAGCGTGACGGTGTCGAGAATTACCGCCGCGGTCGCGACGGTGCCGTCCTCGGCGTAGGCCGAATCAATTCCCGCCGCTGTCGAAAATTTCTGTGGCCCAGGGTTTTCCGCGCGCACCAGCGGGCGCAGTTCGTCCTGCAGCGCGATCGCCTCGTCGGGCGTGCGCGGCCACTCGTGCGGCAATGCGATGCGCATCGGCTCAGCTCGCGGTCGCCGCCAGCGCCGTCAGTTCGGCGCCGGCGAGCCGGTAGCCGACCCACTCGTCCTGCGGTGCGGCGCCGAGGGATTCGTAGAACGCGATAGACGGTGTGTTCCAGGTGAGCACCGACCACGACACCCTGCTGTAGCCGTGCTCGACCGCCTCGGCCGCCAGCGCGGCGACCAAGGCGCGGCCGAGGCCGGTGCCGCGGGTCTCCGGGCGCACGTACAGGTCCTCCAGGTAGATCCCGTGCACGCCGTCCCACGTCGAGTAGTTCAAAAACCAAATCGCGCATCCGGCCACGACACCGTCAAGCTCGGCGACATGGGCGAACAGGGCAGGTGCTGTCCCGAACAGCGCATTGTGCAGCTGATCCGCGGTGAGGGTGCACTGTTCCGGTGCCTTTTCGTACTCGGCCAGCTCATGTACCAGTCCAACCATCGTGGCGACATCGGCAGGGGTCGCGCGGCGAACGCTCATCGGGTAGCTCCTTCACGAGGCGCGGTTCGGATAGCCAGCGTATCGCCACGAACTGAGGCGCATCATGTCGTGTCCGTGGATTCGGGCTGGTCCGCGACGAGGCGGCTAGCGCGGCTGGATTCGCCGACGCAGCTCCGATGCGATGATGTCGATCCCGGCGGGCAAAATCACTGTGTCTGTTCCTGTTTCGTTGACCGCGATCAGGTATCTGCCCGACGCGTGATGACCGGGAGCGACGTCGACCCAGCTGAGGTACGTCGGTTGCGTCGATCCCGGGTGATCGATACGGATAGCTCCTTCGGCCGAACGGGGCAGGCGCAGGAACGCGCGTATCCGCTCCTCGACCGCAGGCCGTCCATCCGCGGCGACATGCCACGAGGATGGTGGTGATTCCCCGCGGATACGTGAGGTGTAGCCGACCATCTTTTCGGCCTGGCCGGCGGGGGTTGTGGGCAACGTGAGCGAGAAGTAGTGCAGCAGATCTCGGCGAGGAACTGAATCCACCTGGACCTGGGCACCGAAATCCGGGTCAGCTGAAGATGTTTGGGTCGCGATGATGTTGTGCTGGGAGGTCGCGGCGGCGATCGCGCGGACGCGGTCGGCGGTCCCGTGTATCCGGCCGCTCGCGGTGATCCGAATGCCTGCCTCACCGATGGCTCGCAGCGCCGGGCGCGGATTATTGTGGCCATCGCGGGGAAAGCGGGCAGTGAATTCCCGCGCCAACTGGTGGTATTCGTCGGCGGTGGCGGTGGTTTCGAGGATCGCGATCGGATCCGGATACCGGTCGAGACCGGCGCCGGACCACAACCAGGCGAACTCGTCAGGACTGAGGGTCCAGGACTCGAGGATGGTCACTGGCGCGGCGCCGTCGCTGGGGCGTCGTCCATGACCGGACCGGTGCCGGAGTGCTGGAAGAACTCCCCGGCGGCCGGTGCCGCCGCCACTGTCTCCTGCGCGGCCTCCTCGTCCATCACCGGACCGGCACCGGAGTACTCGAAGGATTGCTCGGCGGACTGCTGGACCGTGCGAGGTTCGTCGGTCGCCGTGCTCGGTGTGGCAATCGAGGCGATGGGCGTGGTGGATCCTGGTCCTTCCTGGTTTCTCTGCTGAGAGGCTGGGCTCGATACCGGCGCCACAGGAGCCGTCGAACTCGTCTCCCGCGTGGATTCGTGCGGGGCGCCAACCGGAGCGGGTGGTGAAACCGTTTGTTGGCGTTGACCTTCCACTGAGGAGGCGGGCGTGGTCGCTGTCGGCGATTCACGATTCGGCATCGCTGGTGCGGGCGGCTGCGGATCGGGCGTCAGCTCGACCTCACCACCCAGAACACCGTCTG
>NZ_JBHXMY010000484.1:0-4568 GCF_042720195.1 Nocardia sp. NPDC058497
CGCCGCTCCCCCCCCGCGCCCCCCCCCCCCCCCCCCGCGCCCCCCCCACGGCCCTCCCTCTGGGGCGGGATTCAGCGGGCAGCGACCCCCATGTTTCGCTCGGCGACCTCGCGTTCGCGCGCCAGCAGCCGGTCGCGCTGCTCCTCGAACTTGAGCACGTCCTTCTCCAGCTTGGCCAGGAATTGCGCGAGGTCGTCGCGTGCCACCTCGCCCGCGGGCCCGAAATCGTTGCGGTCGAAGACGTCCCACTGCTTGAGCACCGGCAGCACGACCTCGTCCAGGTGCTGGCGCAGGTCGTAGATGCCGTGCTTGGCCATCAGCACGCCGTTGCGCCGCCAGCCCGGCATGCCCGCGCCGGGCATCTGGAAGCCCTGCACGATGGTGTTGATCGCCTCGATGGCCTGGTCGGGCGCCAGGTCCAGCGCGGCGGCGCAGAGGTTGCGGTAGAAGATCATGTGCAGGTTCTCGTCGGCGGCGATGCGGGCGAGCATACGGTCGGCGATCGGGTCGTCGCAGACACGGCCGGTATTGCGGTGGCTGACCCGGGTGGCCAGTTCCTGGAAGGTCACGTAGGCGACGGAGTACAGCATGCCGGCCACGGCATTGGCCCTGTAGTCGATGCCGCCGGCCTTGGCGTCGACGACGGCCATCACCGAATATCCGTTGGTCATGTGGATCATCCGCGCCTGCTCGAGGGCCACCGGGTCGACGCCGCGGGTGACCACGAGGTAGTCGCGGATCACGATGCCGTGGCGGTTCTCCTCGGCGGTCCAGCGGCCGACCCAGGTGCCCCACGCGCCGTCCTTGGCGAAGTTCTCGGCGAGCTCGCGGTGGTAGGACGGCAGATTGTCCTCGGTGAGCAGATTGGTGATCATCGCCGCTTTGGCGAGGTCGCTGAGCGTGGATTGCTCTGGGTCCCAATCGATTCCGCCCATGGCAGCGAAGTTGCGACCCTGGTCCCATGGCACGTAGTCGTGCGGGTGCCAGTCCTTGGCCATCGACAGATGGCGGTCGACATTGCTGGCGGCGACCGGTTCGAGTTCGATAAGCAGTTCCAATTGGGTGAGGTTCCTGGCCAATCTCGTGCCCTTTCCGTGAAGTGAAAAGCAAGAGTTGCGCTGGTCCGGTATTGTTGCCCGTCGTCGCCGAGGATAGACCCGGCGCAACGCGCCTCCGAACGACACGGTGCGGAGGGCACTGTTTCTGAATTTGGGCGCGTCGCGCCGACTGCATATACGCTCCACCAGTTCAGCTCCATCAGCGGTTCCCGATCCAGTCGTGGCATAGCTAGAGAGAGTGAGCGAAAAATATGACGGACATCGTGGTCACGAGCCTGGCGGCGACCACGTCGATCGCGGGCGACGTCGACTCGAC
The DNA here is from genome assembly GCF_042720195.1 of Nocardia sp. NPDC058497. Lineage (NCBI taxonomy): Bacteria > Bacillati > Actinomycetota > Actinomycetes > Mycobacteriales > Nocardiaceae > Nocardia > Nocardia sp. NPDC058497. Next base: position 1,375 of record NZ_JBHXMY010000484.1, read on the forward strand.
CTGGAAGGGTCTGCTCAACGGCGAAAGCGGCATCGACGTCCTGGAGGACTCCTTCATCGACGACTTCGACCTGCCGGTGCGGATCGGCGGTCACCTGAAGATCGCCCCCGCCGCCTCGCTGACCCGCGAGGAGGCGCGCAGGCTGTCCTATGTCGAGCAGATGGCCGTGGTCCTCGGTCGCGAGGTGTGGCGCAACGCGGGTAATCCCGAGGTGGACCGCGACCGGCTCGGTGTCTCGATCGGCACCGGACTCGGCGGCGCGGAATCCCTGATCTACGCGCGCGACAGGCTCGGCAACGGCGGCTACCGCAAGGTCTCGCCGCTGACGGTGCAGACGATCATGCCCAACGGTCCCGCCGCCTGCGTCGGCCTCGAATTGGGCGCGCGCGCCGGTGTTTCCACGCCGGTCTCGGCCTGCTCGTCGGGGTCGGAGGCGATCGCCAACGCCTGGCGGATGATCGTGATGGGCGATGCCGACATGGTGGTCACCGGCGGTGTCGAGGGGTCTATCCAGGCGGTGCCGATCGCGGCGTTCACCCAGATGCGCGCCATGAGCACCCGCAACGACGATCCCAAGGCGGCCTCGCGTCCGTTCGACAAGGACCGCGACGGCTTCGTCTTCGGCGAGGCGGGCGCGATGATGGTGATCGAGACCGAGGAGCACGCCAAGGCTCGCGGCGCGACGATCCACGCGCGGCTGCTCGGGGCGGGCGTCACCTCCGACGGATTCCACCTCGTCGCACCGGATCCCGAGGGCACCGGCGCGGCGCGGGCGATGACGCGGGCGATGCAGACCGGCGGGATCAGCCGCACCGATGTCACCCACATCAACGCCCACGCGACCGCGACGCCCATCGGCGACAGCGCCGAGGCCAACGCGATCAGCAAGGCGATCGGCTCGCACGCGTCGGTGTACGCGCCCAAGTCGGCGCTCGGTCATTCGATCGGCGCGGTCGGCGCGCTCGAGGCGGTGCTGACCGTACTGAGCGTGCGCGACAGCATCATTCCGCCCACCCTCAACCTGGACAACCAGGATCCCGAGATAGATCTGGACGTGGTCTCCGGTGAGGCTCGGCGCGGGCGGATCGATTACGCGGTGAACAACTCCTTCGGATTCGGCGGGCACAACGTCGCCGTCGCCTTCGGGCGGTATTGACTCTTCGCCACGGCGGCGCCTCCTACAGATGCATTGTGCGTTGAAAAGGATAGGGAATGATCGGCGAGACTTTCGACGACTATGTGGACGACCTGGGCAATATCCGGATTCCGGGTAACCAGACCTTGATCGACTTCGTCGACAAACACAGCGAGGCCAACGGGGACGATCTGGCCTATCGCTTCATCGACTATTCACGGGAACGGGAGGGGGAATACCAGGAGCTGACCTGGCGGGAATTCGGGGTAAGGCTGCGCGCGGTGGCCGCGCGGCTGCAACAGGTGACCTCGCCCGGTGACCGGGTCGCGGTGCTCGCGCCACAGGGCCTCGACTATGTCGTCGCGCTGTTCGCGGCGGTGTACGCGGGGAATGTGGCCGTGCCGCTGTTCGATCCGGAGGAGCAGGGCCACAGCGACCGGCTGCACGCCGTACTCGGCGACTGCGAGCCGGTCGCGGTGCTCACCGTCGGCACCGCGGCGGCGGGGGTGCGCAAGTTCTTCCGTGAACAGCCCGCCGCGCAACGGCCGAGGATCATCGCGGTCGAGGCGATTCCGGACACCGTCGGCGCGATCTGGCGCAGGCCCGAGATCAGTATCGACAGCGTCGCCTACCTGCAGTACACCTCCGGGTCCACCCGGGTGCCCGCCGGCGTCGAGATCACCCATCGCGCGGTCGGCACCAATCTGCTGCAGATGATCGACGCCATCGGCATCACCGAGAACGCGCGCGGAGTCACCTGGCTGCCGCTGTTCCACGACATGGGGCTGCTGACGGTGATCCTGCCGACGATCGGCGGCAAGTTCATCACCATCATGTCGCCGAGCGCGTTCGTGCGCAGGCCGTCGCGCTGGATCAAGGAACTGGCGGCCCAGGCCGACGGTGCCGAGATCTATTCGGCGGCACCGAACTTCGCCTTCGAGCACGCGGCGGTGCGCGGGCTGCCCAAGGGCGGCGAATCGCTGGACCTGTCGAACGTGATCGGCCTGATCAACGGCAGCGAGCCGGTGTCGGTGGCCTCCATGCGCAAGTTCAACGAGGCCTTCGCGCCGTACGGGTTGTCCAAGAACGCGATCAAGCCCTGCTACGGGATGGCCGAGGCGACGCTGTTCGTCTCGGCGACCAGGCGCGACGACGAGGCCAGGGTGGTCTACGTCGATCGCGGGCAGCTCAACGCGGGCCGGATGGTGGCGGTCGACGAGCATTCCACTGGCGCGGTCGCGCAGGTGTCGTGCGGGTATGTCGCGCGGTCGCAGTGGGCGGTGATCGTCGACCCGGCGACCGGGATCGAGCGCAGGGACGGCGAGGTCGGCGAGATCTGGCTGCACGGCGACAATATGGGCATCGGGTATTGGGGCAGGCAGGGGGATACCGCGGAGACCTTCCACAACCGGGTGACCCGCAATCCCGCGGGCAGCAGGGCCGAGGGCGCACCGGACGACGCGCGGTGGATGCGCACCGGCGACTTCGGCGCCTACCACGACGGCGAGCTGTTCATCACCGGCCGGGTGAAGGACCTGGTGATCGTCGACGGCCGCAACCACTACCCGCAGGACCTCGAGTACTCCGCCCAGGAGGCGAGCACGGCGCTGCGGCCCGGGTTCGTCGCGGCGTTCTCGGTGCAGGCCGGGCAGCTGCCCGCGCCGGTGCTCGAGGCGGGCGGCCCGACCGACGAGGCGGCCGAGCAGCTGGTGATCGTCGCCGAACGCGGTACGGGCGCGGCGAAACTCGACCCGGGGCCGATCGTGGACACAGTGCGCGCGGCGATCGCGGGCAGGCACGGTGTCACCGTGCGTGACCTGCTGCTGGTGCCCGCGGGGTCGATCCCGCGCACGTCGAGCGGCAAGATCGCCCGGCGGGCCTGCAAGGCGGCGTATCTGGACGGGACGCTACGTGGTGGACACCGGCAGGATGCCTATCCGGACGCGCCCGAGGAGTGAGAAACGGGTTTGGCTGCCCGGGGGGTGGGGCGCGCACCAGGGCGGTGGCGGGGGTGGGTAGTCTCGCGGTCTGTGGGTGGCGCGAGGGGTGTCTGTTGGTG
>NZ_JBHXMY010000485.1:0-4565 GCF_042720195.1 Nocardia sp. NPDC058497
CCCCTCGCCTAACCAATGTCCTCCCTCTGCGGCCCCGGGGCCCCCGCGACCCCCAACCCACACCCCATCTGCCTCGTCAAACACCCCACGGGCGGGTGGCTTCCCCACCCGCAACCCACCCGCCGTTGTCGTTGGTCAGCGAGTGACTAGCGCTCGATGATCGCGACGACACCCTGGCCGCCCGCGGCGCAGATGGAGATCAGCGCGCGGCCGGATCCCTTCTCCGCCAGCATCTTCGCGGTGGAGGCGACGATGCGGCCGCCGGTCGCGGCGAACGGGTGGCCCGCGGCGAGCGAGGAGCCGTTGACGTTGAGCTTGCTGCGGTCGATCGAGCCGAGCGCGCCGTCGAGGCCGAGGCGCTCCTTGCAGTAGGCGTCGGACTCCCACGCGGCCAGCGTCGAGAGGACGACGGAGGCGAAGGCCTCGTGGATCTCGTAGTAGTCGAAGTCCTGCAGGGTCAGGCCGTTGCGGGCCAGCAGGCGCGGCACCGCGTAGGTGGGCGCCATCAGCAGGCCGTCGGGGCCGTGGATGTAGTCGACCGAGGCGACCTCGGAGTCGACCAGATGCGCGAGCACCGGGAGCTTGCGCTCGGCGGCCCACTCGTCGCTGGACAGCAGCACCGCCGAGGCGCCGTCGGTCAGCGGGGTCGAGTTGCCCGCGGTCATGGTGGCGTCGCCCAGCTTGGTGCCGAACACCGGCTTCAGGGTGGCCAGCTTCTCCACGGTCGAGCCGGGACGCAGGTTGTCGTCGCGGGTCAGGCCGAGGAACGGGGTGATCAGGTCGTCGAAGAAGCCACGGTCGTAGGCGGCGGCCATGTTCTTGTGCGAGAGGTAGGCCAGCTCGTCCTGCGCCTCGCGGGCGATGCCGAACTCCTTGGCGGTGATGGCGGCGTGCTCACCCATCGACAGCCCGGTGCGCGGCTCCGCGTTGCGCGGGATCTCGATGCCGAGCATCGAGGGCCGCAGCTGGCCGACCAGCTTGAGCCGGTCCTTGTTGGTCTTGGCGCGGTTGACGTTGAGCAGCAGCTCACGCATGTCCTCGCTGACGCCGATAGGCGCGTCGGAGGTGGTGTCGGAACCGCCGCCGATACCCGACTCGATGCGGCCCATCGCGATGGCGTCACCGACGGTGGCGATGGCCTGCAGGCCGGTGCCACAGGCGAGCTGCAGGTCGTGGGCCGGGGTGTAGGGCGAGAGCTTGGAGCCGAGCACGCTCTCGCGGATCAGGCTGTGCTCGCCGACGCGCTTGAGCACCGCGCCGCCGACGACCATGCCGAGGCGCTCGCCCTGCAGGCCGAACCGGCTGACCAGCCCGTCCAGGGTGGCGGTGAACATGTCCTGGTTGGACGCCTTCGCGTAGGCCTTGTCGGAGCGAGCGAACGGAATTCGGTTACCGCCAACGATCGCGACCGGGCGCTGGGTCTTCGCGGTCTTTGCCGGGGTCTTCGCCGAGCGGGCTTTGCTTGTCACTCGAGTTCTCCATGGTCTCGTCGGGTGATCGGTTTACATATAACTTACTCTGGAGTAAGTTCATTGTCGACACCGAACCCGCAAATGTGAAGGTAGGAACAGTGGCAGCCAAGAGCAAGGGTGCACCCAACCTCTACGGATCCTTCATCCACTCCGCCCCCGGCGCGTTCCTCGCGAGCAAGCTGGGTCTGCCCCAGCCGGCGCAGCTGCGCCGCTACCAGGCAGGCGAGCCCGCACTTCCCGGCCCGGTCCTGCTGGGCGGCAAGGGCCGTCTCGCCGAACCGATCCGCGCGCTGCTGTCGGACTACACCGTCGCGGACTCGCTCGATTCGGGCACCAAGTACGGCGCGCTGGTCTTCGACGCCACCGGCATCGACTCCATCGACAAGCTTTCGCAGCTGTTCGAATTCTTCCAGCCCGCGATGCGTAACCTCGCACCTTCGGGGCGTGTCGTGGTCATCGGTACCACCCCGGAACTGGTCGGCTCGGTAGACGAGCAGATCGCCCAGCGCGCGCTCGAGGGCTTCAGCCGCTCGATCGCCAAGGAGCTGCTGCGCGGCGCCACCGGCCAGCTGGTCTACGTGCACCCGGAGGCGGGCGCGTCCGCGACCGGCCTCGAGTCGACCCTGCGCTTCCTGCTCTCGGGCAAGTCGGCCTTCGTCGACGGCCAGGTCATCCGCGTCGGCAAGGCCGATTCCGTCGCCCCCGCCAGCTGGGACAAGCCGCTGGCCGGCAAGGTCGCCGTCGTGACCGGCGCCGCCCGCGGCATCGGCGCCACCATCGCCGAGGTCTTCGCCCGTGACGGCGCCACCGTCATCGTCGCCGACATCCCCGCCGCCGGTGAGGCCCTGTCCGAGACCGCCAACAAGGTCGGCGCCACCGCCCTCGCCCTCGACGTCACCGCCCCCGACGCCGCCGAGCGTCTCGCCGAGTTCGCCACCGAGCGTTTCGGCGGCATCGACATCGTCGTGCACAACGCCGGTATCACCCGCGACAAGCTGCTCGCGAACATGGACGAGGGCCGCTGGAACTCGGTCATCAACGTCAATCTCGCAGCCCCGCACCGCATCACCTCCGGCCTTGTCGCCAAGGGTGTGCTCAAGGAGGGCGGCCGCGTGATCGACGTGTCCTCCATCGCCGGCATCGCGGGCAACCGCGGCCAGACCAACTACGGCGCCTCCAAGGCCGGCGTCATCGGCATGGTCGACGCCGAGGCCCCGCTGCTGGCGGAGAAGGGCATCACCATCAACGCGGTGGCCCCCGGCTTCATCGAGACCGCGATGACCGCCGCCATCCCCGTCGGCACCCGCGAGGCGGGCCGCCTGATGAGCTCGCTGCTGCAGGGTGGCCAGACCGTCGACGTCGCCGAGACCATCGCCTACTTCGCCAGCCCGGCGTCGAACGCGGTGAGCGGCAACGTGGTTCGCGTCTGCGGACAGAGCCTGATCGGCGCCTGATGACCCAGACGATCACCCTCTCCGAGGTTCCGAAGAACGGCGGGCTGTACGCGAAGGCGGCGCTGGGCGCCGTCCCGCTGCCCGGCCCGCTGTCGGGTCGCAAGCCGACCCTGCCGGACCGCCGGGTCGTCCTCGACGGTTTCCAGGTCGACCCCGACCATCTGGCGGCGTACTGCCACGCCACCGGTCTGCGCTTCAGCGACACCCTGCCGCTGACGTACCCGTTCATCCTGGCGTTCCCGCTGGCGATGCAACTGGTGGTCGCCCGCGACTTCCCGTTCAGCGCGGTGGGCGCTGTGCACTTCGAGAACGTCATCGAGCGCACCCGCGAGATCTCGGTCGCCGAGCCACTCGATTTCTCCGCCCACATCGAGAACCTGCGCGAGCACCCGAAAGGCCTGCTGGTCGACGCGATCACGGAGATCCGGGTCGGCCGCGAGCTGGTCTGGCGGCAGGTGACCACCTTCCTGCACCAGCAGCGCACCTCGCTGTCGGGCGGCCCGAAGTCGGAGCCACCCGCCGACGTGGTCCCACCGCCGCCGCTGCGCGTGCAGCGCGTCGATCAGAAGATGATCAACCGCTACGCCGCCGCCTCGGGCGATCACAACCCGATCCACGTCTCCGGCCTCGGCGCCAAGGCGATGGGCTTCCCGAAGACCATCGCCCACGGCATGTGGTCGGCCGCGAACATCCTCGCCACCATCGAGGGCCGCGTCCCCGAAAAGACCACCTACACGGTCAAATTCGGCAAGCCGGTCTTCCTCCCGTCCTCGGTCAACGTTTACGCCGACCAGGTCGGCTCCGGCTGGGACCTCTCCATGCTGAACCCCAAAAAGGGCTACCCCCACCTCACCGCAACCCTGCGCTGAGCCCCGGTTCCCCACGGGCCGCACATCCACAAGGGTGTGCGGCCCGTTGCATTTGCTGTCCCGCGGAGCGAAGGAGATCCCGATCGGGCGGCACGCTGAACTCGGTAATCGCTACGCTGAGATGATCTACAAGCAATGCGAGGAAGTACTCGGAGAAGGATGGTGGCGGAAATGAAGTACACCGCCCACGCTGAGCGGGATGGTCGATTCTGGCTCGTCCATGTTCCCGAGATCGACCACTGGACACAGGCGCGCGACGTGCATGCGGTGTGCGAGCTGGCTGGTGGCGGAATTCGGCTATGCAGCCGAGGTGTTCATGCCGACCCACGTGGGCCAGCATTGACGTATTGTTAATACGGTTATGGCGCAATCGCTTTAGCCAGATTGACCGTTACGCCTTTTTCCTGTGACGTCAATCATGGAGTAGGCGGTCGGTTAACTGGCAATTCACCCATGTTCGGCACTGGTAGCTCTGGTTCGAGCAAGGGGAGTGCCCGGTTGATCGGTACTCGGCTCACCGAATCTGCTGATGTTCTGCGGCAACGACTGAACGGGCGTCCAGATTCCGTGCAGTCGAGGCGTCCCGTGGAGGCATCAAAGCGAAAGACCCATTCGGAAGCGAACATAATGCGAGACACTGGCTATCTTTCAGCGATCGCGTAGCGAATGCCCCGAAAACATAGGGCTGGGTACCTGTCAGAGCCCGTGTTAGAAATCATCAAGCCGAAAAACAGTCGGCATTCATGGTTCATACCAAGGGGTTTTACTTC
>NZ_JBHXMY010000486.1:0-4557 GCF_042720195.1 Nocardia sp. NPDC058497
CCCGGCGGCGCGGCGCGCCCCGCGGGGCCCCCCCCCCCCCCCCGCCGGGCGGCCCCCCCCGCGCCCCCCCCCCGCCCCCCCCGCCCGCCCCCCCCCGGGCGCACTCGACGAGGAAGCCGCCATGCACGACCCCCGCGCGCACACCCTGCTGCGCTGGCTCGGCGCCGACGGCGGGGAAGCGCCGTGGTCGGCGCACTGCCTGCAGCGCATGGTCGCCACCGAACCCGGCACCCTGCTGCTGTGCAGCGACGGCCTGTGGAACTACTTGCCCGACGCCGTCGCCCTCGCCGGTTTCACCGTCGAGACCTCGCCGCAGGCCGCTGCCCGCGCGCTCGCCGACTTCGCGTTGAACAGCGGCGGCAGCGACAACATCACGGTCGCGCTGGCCCCGGTGCCCGCGCCCGGTGCCGTATCGCACGATCCAGGAGTGTCATGAGTGCTACAGGGACCGAAGGTATGTCGATCGCCGTCGACCAGAACGAGTTCCTCGCCGAAGGGGCGAGCGTGGTGGACGCGGTACTCACGGTGACCACCGGCCCCGAGCTCGCGGTCGCCGCGGTACCGCCGCCGCGGCTGGAGATCCTGATCATCGACTGCTCGGGCTCGATGGGCAACAAGCGCAAGTTCGAGAACGCGCGCAACGCGACCCGCACCGCGCTCGACGAGATCCCCGACGGCACCGCGTTCGCGATCATCGAGGGCACCGAACAGGCCAGGATGATCTACCCCACCCAGGGCATGTCGGCCCCCGCCGACCGCGGCAACCGCAGCGCGGCCCGCCGGGCACTGGACCGGCTGCGTCCCGACGGCGGCACCGCCATGGGTTCCTGGCTGGCCCTGGCCCGCCAGGTCGCCGCCGCGCACCCCGGCGCGCAGGCGCACGCCATCCTGCTCACCGACGGCAAGAACGAGCACGAGTCGCCCGAGCAGCTGACCACCGAACTCGACCGTGCCGAAGGCCTTTTCGTCTGCGACTGCCGCGGTGTCGGCGACGACTGGATGGCCGCCGACCTGCACAAGATCTCCTCGAAGCTGTCCGGCGACGCCGACATGGTGGCCGACCCCAAGGACCTGGCCGCCGACTTCGCGAAGATGATGCGCTCCTCGGTCGCCCGCGTGATCCCCGAGCTGACCTTGAAGGTGTGGACCCCGGCGGGCGCGCGGGTCCGGATGGTCAAGCAGGTCTCGCCGGTCCTGGAAGACCTCACCGCCCGCCGCGCCGACACCGGCCCGCAGGTGGGGGAGTACCCACTCTCGTCCTGGGCGGCCGAGGAACGCGAATACCACGTGCAGATCGAACTGGAACCGGCCGCACCCGGCCGCGAGAAACTGGCCGCGAGGCTCAGCGTGCTGGCCGGCGATGACATTCTCGGCCAGGGTCTCGTGCGCGCGGTGTGGACCACCGACACCACGCTGTCCACCCGGATCAGCACCCGCGTCGCCCACTACACCGGACAGGTCGAACTCGCCCAGGCCGTGCAGGAGGGTCTGGCGGCCCGCCGCAGCGGCGACGTGACCACCGCCACCGCCAAGCTGCGGCGCGCGGTGGAACTGGCGGCCGCCTCCGGCCACGAATCCACCGCCAAGCTGCTGCGCGGCGTGGTGGAGGTCGACGACCGCGACGGCACGGTCAAGCTGCGCGGCGAGGTCGCCGCCGCCGACGAACTCGCGCTCGACATCCGCTCGACCAAGACGGCGCGCGTCCGGCCGGAGGGGGCCTGACATGCCGGTCTGCGCGGACGGACATCTGTCGCAGGCGATCGACTACTGCGATGTGTGCGGGTCGGCCCTGGACGGCGCCCCCGCGCCGGATCCGGCCGGACTGCGGCTGTGCTCGTCCTGCGCCACACCGACCAGCGGCAGGTTCTGCGAGGTCTGCGGCCACGATTCGGCCCTGCCCGCACCCCCGCGGGCAGCGCCTGTCGAACACCACGGTGCGGACCCGACCGTGCTCCGCACTCCCGGCCCGGACGAGGTTCACCCGACGGACAGCGCGGCACCGGTCTGGGTCGCGCGCGTCTTCGCCGACCGTGACTTCTACGTCCGGGTCCGGGCGCGCAAGGGCCCCGACGCCGAGCGGGTCGATTTCCCCGACTTCTCTCCCGAACGCCGAATCGTGTTGCACGGCAACCAGTTCCTGATCGGAAAACGGTCGGCATCGCAGGGGATCGTGCCCGAGATAGACCTCGGAATCGCGCCGGTCGACATCGGGGTGTCGCGCGCGCATGCGATGATCCAGGTGGATCCGGGCGGCGGGCTCACCATCACCGACCTCGGCTCCACCAACGGGACCAGCCTGGACGGCGCCGACGCGCCGATCGCACCCCAGGTCGCGGTCGCGCTGCGCGACGGCAGCCGGATCCATGTCGGCGGCTGGACCACCATCGCGATCGGCACCGGGCCATAGACGTATCTGTTCACCAAACCGTAGGGTCGGGGCCATGACGAAGTTCGACGGGAAGACCTGCCTGATCACGGGCGCCGCCAGCGGCCTCGGCCGCGCCACCGCGTTCGCGGCCGCAGCCAAAGGCGCCGCCCTCGTGCTCACCGACATCACCGCCGACGCGCTCGACGAGACGGCCGCCGAACTGCGCGCCACGGGCGCGACGGTGCATCTCGCCCACGCCGCCGACGTCAGCGACCATTCCGCCGTCGTCGGCCTGGCCGCGCACACCTTCGAAGCGGTGCGCCACGTCGACATCGTCATGAACGTCGCGGGCATCGCCACCTGGGGCACCGTCGACAAGCTCACCCACCAGCAGTGGCGCCGCACCGTCGACATCAACCTGATGGGCCCGATCCACGTCATCGAGGAGTTCGTCCCGCCGATGATCGCGGCCAAGCGCGGCGGCCATCTGGTCAACGTGTCCTCCGCGGCGGGCCTGTTCGGTCTGCCCTGGCACGCGCCCTACAGTGCCACCAAGTTCGGCCTGCGTGGCGTCTCGGAGGTCCTGCGATTCGACCTGCGCCGCCACAAGATCGGCGTCAGCCTGGTGTGCCCCGGCGCGATGGCGACCCCGATGGTCGACAGCCTCGACATCGCCGGCGTCGACCGCGACAGCGCCGCCCTGCAGAAGGCGATGCGCTTGTTCCTGCGCCACGCCGTCACCCCCGAGCAGGCCGCCGCCGCCGTCGTCAAGGGTGTCGAGCGCAACCGCTACTGGGTCTACACCTCCCGCGACATCCACCTCGCCCACTGGGGTCAGCGCTACTTCCCCTTCGGTTACACGCTGGCCATGCGCGGCCTCAACGCGGCGATGACCAACTACGCCACCAAGAACGAACTGGTCCGCTGACGGGTCGAGACCGCGCGGCTAACGGACCAGGTCCGAGGGGTCGGTATTGGCTCCGCACAGGATGACACACACCCGCTCGCCCGGCTCGGGTCGATAGGCGGCGCCCGAACCAGTGTCGAGCAGGGCCGCCATCGCGGTGGCCGCACCGTACTCGACCGCGATGCGATGCTCGTCCCAGAGCTGCCTGCGGGCACGGCGGATCAGGTCGTCCCCGACCAGCACCGAGCGCACACTCTCGTGCTGTGCGGCGGCCAGCGCCATCGCCGAGACATGCGGCGCGCCGAGGGAATCAGCCGCGATCGAGTCGACCGCGACGTCCACCGGCCTGCCCGCCTCGAGCGCCGCATTCAGCAAGCGGCAGTTCTCGGGCTCGACCGCCACCGTGCGGATCCCCGCGTGCTGCGCGGCGATCGCCGTTCCGGTGAACAGTCCACCACCACCGACCGCGACCAGCACCGTGTCGAGATCGGGCACCCGCGCGTGGATCTCGCGCAGGAGTGTGCCCGCGCCCGCGGCGATCAGCGGATGGTCGAAAGCGTGCGACGAGAGCGCGCCACTGGTGGCGGCGAACTCCTGGCACGCCGCCAGCGCCTGCTTGTACTCCGGACCGATCAGTCGCACCTCGGCGCCGTAGTCACGCAATCGACGGATCTTCACCGGGGGAGCGGTGTCGGGCAGGAACACCGTCGCCGGCACCCCGGCCTCGCGCGCGGCCCACGCGCACGCCAGCCCCGCGTTGCCACCTGAGGCGATCGTCACACCGGCCTCGGGCAGCGTCCCCGCCGCCGCGTGCGCGCGCACGAAATTCTGCGCGCCACGCGCCTTGAACGTGCCCGTGAACTGCAGGAACTCCAGTGCGAACCACAGCGGATCGGCGCCGGGAGCGGCCGGTGCGACGGTGACCGGGCGGACCAGCCCGTCGATCCGCGCCGCGGCCGCTTCGATGTCGTCATAGGTCGGTGTCACCACTCGACTATGCCACCGCGACGGGCACGCGGACCGCGCTTCGGATCGGGCGCTGACCGGGCGAATTGTTACGGAGGGTTTACGCTGCCCCGACCCTGGGTACATAACGGATCGGTAACGAGCTCGAAGACGGGATGTCGTGTCGGTCTGGGGACGCGAACTCCCCAGGTGATCCGGCGCACGTCCCGGCGTGTCAGCAAAGGATGTGCACATGAGCGAGCGCAACGAGCGGTGGAACAACACAGCCGCCTCGGCGGTCATGCCCGAACCTGGCCACAGCGAGGTGCGGGCATGA
>NZ_JBHXMY010000487.1:0-4539 GCF_042720195.1 Nocardia sp. NPDC058497
GGATCGCCCACATCGTCGCCGACTCCGGCGCGGTGCTCGGCCTGACCACCGCGACCCATCGGGCCGCCCTCGGCACCGGCCTCTACTGGATCGAACTCGACGATCCGGTGGTCGCCGAGCGCATCGCCGTGCGGCCCGCGCACGCGGTGAGCTACGCCGACCGGGTCAGGCAGATCGACGAATGCCATCCCGCCTACGTCATCTACACCTCCGGGTCCACCGGCAAGCCCAAGGGCGTCGTCGTCACCAATGCCGGACTCGCCGCACTGGTCGCCGCCGAGCGCGAACACTATGGCGTCGAACCGGATTCGCGGGTGCTGCACGTTTGCTCGCCGAACTTCGACGTATCGGTCCTGGAATTGCTGCTCGCCTTCGCGACCGGCGCCACCCTGGTCATCTCGCCGCCGCGGATCTTCGGCGGTTTCGAACTCTCGGATCTGCTGCGCCGCGAACGCATCACGCACCTGCTGATCACGCCGGGCGCGCTCGAGTCGGTCGACCCGGCGGGTCTGCCCGATCTGCGCACGGTCGTCGTCGCCGGCGACCGGTTCGGTCCGGAACTGGTCGGCCGCTGGGCCACCAACGGCCGCGCCTTCTACAACGGCTACGGGCCGACCGAAGCGACCATCCTCGCCACCAGCACCGGGCCGCTGCACGTGCGCGCGCCGATCACCATCGGCAGCGCGGTGCCCGGGATGGGGCTGTATGTCCTCGATGCCCGGTTGCGGCCGGTGCCCGCCGGTGTCGTCGGCGAGCTCTATCTGTCCGGTCCCGCACTGGCACAGGGGTATCTGGGCAGGCCGGGGCTCACCGCGGAACGCTTCGTCGCCTCGCCGTTCGGTACCGGCAGGCTCTACCGCACCGGTGACCTGGTGCGCAGGCTCGAGACCGACGGGTCGCTGGAATACCTGGGCCGCACCGACTTCCAGGTGAAGGTGCGCGGTTTCCGGATCGAGCTCGGCGAGATCGACAACGCGCTCACCGCGCATCCCGACCTCGACTACGCGGTGACCATCGGCAAGACCATGCCCTCGGGCGCGACCGCGCTGGTGTCCTATGTGCTGCCCCGCGTCGGGCGCACGGTCGATACCGGGGCACTGGCGGAATTCCTGGCCGGATCGCTCCCGGCGTACATGATTCCGGCCGTCATCATGGTGCTCGACGCGCTGCCGCTGACCTCGGTGGGCAAGCTCGATCGCGCCGCGCTGCCGACGCCGGTGTTCACCGCGCGCGGGTTCCGCGCCCCGGCCACCCCGGCCGAACAGGTGGTCGCCGACGTGTTCGCCGCGCTGTTGCTGCGCGACGGTTCCGGCCGGGTCGGCGCCGACGACGACTTCTTCGAACTGGGCGGCGACTCACTGCTCGCCGCGCAGGCCGTCGCCCGGATCGGCGCCGCGCTCGACGTGCGGGTCCCGGTCCAGGCCGTCTTCGAGGCGCCGACCGTGGCCGCCCTGGCGAACAAGGCCGAGCAGCAGCGTGTTTCGGCGAGCTCGCTCGCGCTGACCCCGCGGCCTCTACCCACGCTGGTCCCGCTGTCCTACGCCCAGCAGCGGATGTGGTTCCTCAACCGCTTCGATCCCGCCTCTGCGGTCGACAACATCCCCGTCGCGGTGCGCCTGTCCGGCCGGCTCGACCTGCCCGCCCTGCGCGCGGCCGTCGCCGACCTGGTCACCCGGCATGAAGTGCTGCGCACCGTGTACCCGGTGTCGGACGGCATCGAGCAGTCCGGCCTGGTGCTCGACGGTGAAGGCCACCAGGTGGTGCTCGCGCCCGGTGATCCGGCCGCGGCGCCGGAGTTCGACGTCGTCGAGGTGACCGAGGCCGAGCTGGGCGAGGCCATCGCCGCCGCCGCGCTGACCGGCTTCGATGTGACCGCGGCGCCGCCGGTGCGCGTCCGGGTGCTCGAGTTGTCGGAGACCGAGCACGTTGTGGTGTGCGTGGTGCACCACATCGCCGCCGACGGTTTCTCCTTCGCGCCGCTGACCAGGGACCTGCTGACCGCCTACGCCGAGCGCCGTGGCGGCGGCGCGCCGCAGTGGCCACCGCTGCCGGTGCAGTACGTCGACTACACGCTGTGGCAGCGCGAGCTGCTCGGCGACGAGAACGACCCGCGGTCGCTGCTGGCAGCGCAGGTCGCGTTCTGGCGCCAGACCTTGTCCGGCCTGCCCGAGCAGCTGGAACTGCCCACCGACCGGCCGCGTCCCGCGGTCGCCAGCCGGGCGGGCGGCACACTGAGCATCCAGGTGCCCGCCTCCGTGCACGCCGGGCTGGCCGCGCTGGCCCGCGAGCACAACGCGACGCTGTTCATGGTCGTGCACACCGCGCTGGCGCTGCTGCTGGCCCGGCTGTCCGGCACCCGCGACATCGCGGTCGGCACCCCGGTCGCCGGTCGCGGCGAGCAGGCGCTCGACGAGCTGATCGGCATGTTCGTCAACACCCTCGTGCTGCGCACCGAGGTCGACCCGGCGGCGAACTTCGTCGACCTGCTCCGCGATGTCAGGGCGGGTGACCTCGCGGCCTTCGGCCACGCCGACGTGCCCTTCGAGCGCCTCGTGGAACTGCTGGAGCCGGTGCGCTCGACCGCGCGGCATCCGCTGTTCCAGGTGATGCTGACCTTCCAGAACCTGGCCCGCACCGATCTGGCGCTGCCCGGTCTCGCCGTGTCCGCCGCCGATTTCACCGTGCCGCTGGCGAAGTTCGACCTGCAGGTGGAACTGGCCGAGCAGATCGGCGCCGACGGCGCGCCGCAGGGCATGGCCGCCTCGTTCGTCTACGCCACCGACCTGTTCGAGCACGCGACCGTCGCCGATTTCGCCGACCGCTGGACGCGGGTGCTGGCGGCGGTGGTCGCCGATCCGTCGGTGCCGGTCGGCGATATCGATGTGCTCGCCCCCGGTGAGCGGGAACTCGTGCTGCGCGAAGGTGATTCGCCGGGCATCGCGGTCCCGGAGGTCACCCTGGCCGACCTGATCTGCGCGCAGGCGCAGCAGCGGCCGGACGCGATCGCGGTGCGGGCGGGAGAGCGTTCGCTCACCTTCGCCGATCTGCTCGGCCGCGCCTCGGCGCTGGCCCGGACGCTGATCGCCTACGGTGCGGGCCCGGAAACCCTGGTGGCCGTTGCTGTTCCGCGTACCGAGGAACTGCCGGTCGCGCTGCTGGCCGTGCTGCTCTCGGGCGCGGGCTACCTGCCGATCGACTCCGGATATCCCGCGCAGCGCCTGGAATACGTCCTCGCCGACGCGAAACCCGCTGTGCTGCTGACGACGTCGTATGAGCGCGAGCTGGTTCCCGCCGACCTTCCGGTGGTGCTGCTCGACGAGGATCTCGGCTACTCGACCGAGCCCCTGCGTCCGGCCGAGCGGCGCGCGACGCTGCGCCCGGACCACCTGGCCTACGTCATCTACACCTCAGGGTCCACCGGTCTGCCCAAGGGCGTCGGTGTCAGCCACCGCAATGTGCTCGAGCTGTTCGCCAACACCCAGCTGCTGTTCCACTTCGACGTCGACGACGTGTGGACGGTGTTCCACTCCTTCGCCTTCGACTTCTCCATCTGGGAACTGTGGTGCGCGCTCGCGGGCGGCGCGTCGGTGGTGGTGGTCGACCATGTCACCTCGCGCTCGCCGATCCAGTTCCGGGAACTGCTCGCCCGCGAACAGGTGACCGTGCTGAGCCAAACCCCCACCGCGTTCGCTCAGCTCGACGAGGCCGACCGGGCCGCCCAGGCCGCGGGCGCGGCGCCGCTGCCGCTGCGCTACGTCGTCTTCGGCGGCGAGGCGCTCGACCCGCGCAAGCTCAACCGCTGGTACACGCGCTACGGAACCGATGCCGCCGCACCGCAATTGGTGAACATGTACGGCATCACCGAGACCACCGTGCACGTCTCGCACCTGACGATGGACGCGGGCGCCGCCGAACTGCCGAGCAGCCTGATCGGACGCGCGCTGCCCGGCCTGTCGGTGGCCGTGCTCGACGACCGGCTGCGGCCGGTGCCGTTCGGCGTCGCCGGTGAGCTCTACATCGCGGGCGGTCAGCTCTCCCGCGGCTATCTCGGCAAGCCGGGTCTCACCGCGACCCGCTTCGTCGCCGACCCGTTCGGCCCGCCCGGCTCGCGCCGGTACCGCTCCGGTGACCTCGGCCGCTGGATCGGTTTCCGCGGCACGCCCGCCCTGGAATACGGCGGTCGCGGCGACCAGCAGGTCCAGCTGCGCGGGTTCCGGATCGAGCCCGGCGAGATCGAGGCCGCGCTGCTCGGGGTGCCCGGCGTCGGCCAGGCCGCCGTCGTCGTCCGCGCCGACGAGCACGCGGGCGACCGGCTGATCGGCTATGTCGTCCCGGTCGACGGCGCGGCACTCGACCCGGTCGCCGTGCGCGCCGAGGTCGCCGAATTCCTCACCGGCTACATGGTTCCCGACGCGGTCGTGGTGATCGCGGGCCTGCCGCTGACCGCCAACGGCAAGCTCGACCGGGCCGCGCTGCCCGCACCGGAGTTCACCGCGGCCACCACCTTCCGCGCGCCGACAACCCCGATCGAACTGAGCG
>NZ_JBHXMY010000488.1:0-4520 GCF_042720195.1 Nocardia sp. NPDC058497
ACCCGGGTGGGCGCCGAGGGGGGCCCCACAAACCCCCGGGCCCCAGCCCCCGGCGGTACCGGCAGGATCGCGTCGGTCGGCTCCCACAGCAGGGGCCCGACGACATGGGTGTCGGCGGGCCAGTCCGGACGGTCCAGCTCCAGCGCGGGCAGCGTGGCGACGAGCCGCGCGGTGGGACCGGGATCCGCGGCGGGCAGGCCGATGCTCTCGCGCGCGGCCGAGCGCTGCCGGGTGCCCACCCGGACCGCGCGCGCGGTCATCGTGCGCAGCACCCCGTCGCGCACCCGGCCACGCACGCCCTCCCCCGGCGCGAGTCCACTGCCGATGGGCGGCAAGGCTTTCGAGGGCAGATACAGCGGATGCGGGGACAGTTCCACCCAGGGCAGCATCAGCCGTTCGGCCGCCATCCCACCGCCCGCGGTGAGCACGTCGGAGACGACCAGGTCCGGCAGCATCGCGCTCAGTTCGGGCAGGTTCTCGGTCGCGATGTGGGCGGCGCGCTCGTGGATCCGGGCGCCCGCGTCGGTGTCGTCGTCGGTGGGGCGTGGGGCCAGCCCCTTGAGCCTGCGCACGCTGATTCCGGCGGCTCTGGCCGCGTCCAGCCAGCGTGGACCGGTGAACAGCACCGGCTCGTCGCCCGCGTCCAGCAATCGCAGGCACAACGCGATCGCGGGAAACGCATGCCCCGGATCGGGCCCGGCCACCACAGCTACTCGCATCCCGCCAGACTGCCATATCCCTCGACATGGTCCGCCGCGCCGCAGCGAGATCGGCGTGTGATGGCCGAGCCGGTGGTGCGCGGTGCGATCAGCCGGCGAAGGTGAACAACTCGAAGCCGACCGCGTGTGCGGCGGGGAACCCGCCCTTGGGACCCGTTGCGCGCGTGATGATCTCGTCCACCTGCTGCTCGACCGGCACGGAGCTGAGAACCTGCAGATAGCGCCGGTGCGCGGACAGCGAAGCCCGCGCCTGCTCCAGGTGGGCGCCGACATCGACGGCGTGGGTCATGACCGGCCCGACCACGGCGGCCCAGCGCGCCGACCACGGTGCCAGGTTGGCGATCTCGGGAAAGATCCACTCGTTGCCCGCATCGGAGATGGCGTCCATCGCCGAGCGGCCCACCGCCCGATGATCGGCGCTGTTGACGAACCCTGGCGCCCAGGTATCGCCGAAGTTGAACAGCACCACCATCTCCGGGCGGTGCCTGCGCAGCGCGGCGGCCAGTTCGCGGCGCAACGCGAGCCCCTCTTCGATCCGGCCGTCGGGATGGTCGAGGAATTCGACGGTGTGCACGCCGACTTCGCGCGCGCCCGCGATCTCCTCGACCTCCCGCAACGGCCCGGCCTGCGCGGGCGGCATCCCCGCGATTCCCGCTTCGCCACGGGAGACGAGCAGATAGCGAATGTCCTTGCCCTGCGCGGTCCATCGCGCAACCGCCGCGGCCGCGCCGTATTCGATGTCGTCGGGATGCGCGACGATCACCAGTCCGCGCTGCCAGTCCTCAGGTACCTGATCCACCCGGCCCATGCTAAGCGCAGGCGCCCGGATTACGGCTTGATGAGCGGGGTCTTCTCGTTCGACCCGGACACCGCCTTGTACAACAGGTACAACCCGGTACCGATCGCCGCGATGACCAGAACCGGCAGCAGCGCCTCGATCAGCGCCCCGAGGATCCAGAACGCGATCAGTGCGACCACGACGATGCCGATGACTTTCCAGACCATGATGTGCTCCTTGCCAGTTCCGCGACCGCCGTCCAGCGATCCGACACCTCGATGCTGCCACCGGAGAACCGATAAATCACCAGGTCAGGCCCGATATCGGGGGCGATTTCAGGGTTCACCCCGAGACCGTGTCCCCGCCAAACGACCACGTCGAGCCGGGCGGGCGCCCATAATCGGGGCCTCAGTGCGAGGAGGAGTCCATGGAACCCACCGTCACTATCGCGAGCGGCGCGGTGCGCGGCTGGACCGAGGACGGCGTCACCCGTTTTCTCGGGGTGCCCTACGCGGCGGCGCCGGTCGGCGCGAAACGCTTCCAGCTGCCCGAGCCCGCGCCCGCCTGGGACGGGGTGCGCGAGGCCACGGAAATGGGCGCCACCTGCGCGCAGTCACCGTATCCGGCGCCGATCCACGCCCTGATCGGCAGCGACGGGATCCCGGGCGAGGAGTACCTCAACGCGAACGTGTGGACCCCGGATCCGGCGGCGAGCGGGTTGCCGGTGCTGGTGTGGATTCACGGTGGCGCGTTCGTGCGCGGGTCCAACGCGCGCGCGATCTACAACGGTGCGGCGTTCGCGCGTGACGGCGTGGTGATGGTGTCGATCAACTACCGTCTCGGGGTCTCCGGATTCGCCGCGATCGACGGCGCGCCACTCAATCGTGGCCTGCACGACCAGCTCTTCGCGCTGCGCTGGGTGCGCGAGAACATCGCCGCCTTCGGTGGCGACCCGGACAATGTGACCATCTTCGGGGAGTCGGCGGGCGGGATGAGCGTGGCCGCGCTGATCGCCGCGCCGCAGTCGAGCGGGCTGTTCCGGCGGGCGATCATGCAGAGCGGCAACGGCTCTGTGGCCGCCGACGCCGAGGACGCGCGCCGGGTCGCGGCCGCGCTGGCCGACGAGCTCGGCATCGCGCCGACCGCGGCCGAGTTCGGCAAGCTCGGCCCCGACGAGTTGCGTACCGCGCAGAACGCGGTCGCGCTCGCGATGATGATCGATCCCGATCCGCAGCGCTGGGGCGCGTCGGTGATCGGGCAGGGCATGGGCATCATGAGCCTGTTCCCGGTGATCGACGACGACATCGTGCCCGGCGCGCCCACCGCGGTCCTGGCCGAGCATCCGGAGCGCGCGGTCCCGCTCATCGCGGGCACCACCGCCGACGAATTCCGCTTCTTCACCGTCCCGACCGGCATCACCGCCGCCGTCACCGCCGACACCCTGCCGTTCGTGCTCACCCGCTACGGCATCGATCCGGCTGTCGCGCAGACCTATTCGGCGCAGCGTCCGGATGCCACGCCGGCCGAGATCTTCAACGCGATCCTCACCGACTGGTGCTTCCGCGCGGGCACCTTCGACTTCGCCGAGGCCAATGCGACGGGCGCGCCGACCCATGTCTACGAATTCGCCTGGCCCACCGATCTTCCCGGCCTTGGCGCCTGCCACGTGCTGGAGGTGCCGTTCGTCTTCGACGCCCTCGACGGGGCGCATTCGCTGACGGGACCGAACCCACCGCAGGCGCTGGCCGACGAGATCCACGCGGCCTGGGTAGCTTTCTCGACTTACGGCGACCCGGGCTGGGCACCCTTCGACAGCGCGGACAAGCGGGTACGGATCTTCGACATCCCGGAATCGTCGACCGTGGCGGATCCGCGCGCGGTCGAACTCGACGCGCTGCGCCAGACCATCGCCTGATGCGAACCGGCCCCGCCGCCGGAAGGCGTCGGGGCCGGAAGTCGTTGTGCGGCTGAGGGCTAGCGCGGCCGGTGGACGGGACCGTCGGCCAGATCGGCGAGTGCCTGGGCCCAGCCGTCGAGCCGGTCGGCGGCTTCGCGCAGGTCGGCCACGATGCCGTTGAACTGGTAGGCGACCACGGTGTCCTCTGGGACGGCGAGAATACGCGCCGCGGCGGCGACCAGCTGCTCGTACTCCAGGACACCGGTCTCGAGCCGGGCGAGCACACCGGTGACGGTGGTCTTCAAGGCGGCCACGGTCTCGGGGTTGGCGCGGCCGACGGTGTCGGCGGCCTGTTCCATCGCCACGATGTCGGTGGCCAGCGCGTGCAGCGCGGCCGCGCCGGAGCGGGCCGTCTCGAGCAGGTCACGCAGCTCGTCCTCGGGCAGGCGCCGGGTGCGGGCGATCTGGGCGCCCAGCCCGTGCAGCGCGCGTTCGGCGCGGATCAACCGCTGGATCGGGCCGCGGGCCACCGACCGCAGCCCGGGTGACTTGCGGGCGACGAACGCCGACTGCGGCAACGGCTGACCGCGCAGCTGCAGGTACCGCCGGGCACTCAGCGCGGTACCGGTCACGAAAGCGACAGCGCCGCCGCCGATCACGACGACCGCCCAGGCCGGGGCCGACACCACGGCCAGGCCCACCGCACCGACCGTCGTGATGCCCGACGCGGTGCCGAGCTGGAAACTCCGCCTGCGGGCCCGACGCCGACGGCGCAGCTCCCGCTCCCGCGGATCGGACCAGCGCCGCACAGCGACCATCGCCTGCTCGCCGACCTCCCGCAGGGTCGCGGGCACACCACCGGTCGCGGTGGGGCGCGCCAACGCCGCCGGATCGACGATCTCGGCCCGCTCGCGCCGTGTTCTCCCGCTCATGCCCTCATCCTTCCGCCGCACCGGCAACCTCCGCAGCGCCCCAGGTTTACCACCGACCCCTGACAAGAAGCCGAGACCGCATCGCATTCCCAGCCCCGCACGACCCGACCTCGAGGAGGGTCCCGCCGCGCAGCGGCGGGTCGCGGCCGTCCCGGCGATCAGGCGCCGTTGCGTAGGCGACGAAGGAGCAAGCA
>NZ_JBHXMY010000489.1:0-4517 GCF_042720195.1 Nocardia sp. NPDC058497
CCATAACGATCTGTTATCGCGGTGAGAAGAACCATCTGTTGTACTTCTGATCGGCGCGGCGGCACAGTCGAAGGCATGACCGAGAACGCATCGCAGACCATCGAATCCCTCCGTGTCACCGGCCCGGTGTTCACACCCGGCGACCCGGGTTATGCCGAGGAGGTCGCCGGGTTCCAGACCGCCTACACCCACCGTCCCGCGCTGGTCGTCGGCGCGGTCCACGCCGAGGACGTCAGATCGGCGGTGGAATACGCTGCCCGGCAGGGACTTCCGGTGGCGGTGCAGGCGACCGGACACGGCCTCTCGGTGGCCGCGGATCGTGGCGTGCTGATCACGACCCGGCGAATGGACGCCATCGCGATCGACCCGCGGGCCCGCACGGCCCGCATCGGTGCCGGGGTCCGCGCGGGTGCGCTGGTCGAGGCCGCGGCCGTGCACGGGCTGGCGCCGCTCAACGGTTCCTCGCCGTCGGTCGGCGTCGTCGGATACGTGCTCGGTGGTGGGCTCGGCCTGCTGGCTCGCGAATTCGGTTATGCCGCAGACCATGTGCGCTCGATCGAGCTGGTGACCGCCGACGGGCGCATGCGCACCCTCACCCCGGCCGACGAACTGTTCGGCGCGGTGCTCGGCTCCGGTGGCAACTTCGGCGTGGTGACCGGCCTGGAACTCGATCTCGTCCCCGTCGCCGAGGTCTACGGCGGCCAGCTGATCTTCGACACCCCGCTGGTCGACACCGCGCTCGAGACGTGGCGGCGGTGGACCGCGACGCTGCCGGACACGCTCACCTCGACGATCGCCGCCGTCACCTTCCCGGACATCCCGCCGGTGCCGGAACCCTTGCGCGGCAGGCACGTCGCCTCGATCCGGATCGCCTTCCACGGCCCGGCCGAGGACGGCGAGCGGCTCGTCGCCCCGCTGCGGGCGATCGGCGACCGGCTACGCGACGACCTGCGCACCATGCCCTACACCGAATCGCACACCATCCACAGCGACCCGGACTTCCCGCACGCCTACGCCGCGACCAACGCGCTGCTCACGGAGCTCACCGCCGACGGGCTCGCGGCGCTGCGCGACCTGACCGCGCCCGGTGGGCCGGTCGAGGCGGTCGTCGATATTCGTCACCTCGGCGGGGCGTTGCGCCGGGGCACCGGTGTGGCAGTGGATCACCGCGAGGCCGGGTACGTCGTGCGGGTCATCACCGATGCCGGAGTGGGTGACGCCGCACCCGCCGGACCAGCCGCAGTGCGAGAAGCCTTGGCGCCGTGGACCATCGGGCACAGCCTCAACTTCCTCTACGGTGCGGGCGCGGCGGCGAACGCGGCGCAGACCGAAGCGGGATACGCGCCCGATACCTACACCCGGCTGGTCGCGGCGAAGGCGAAGTACGACCCGCACAACATGTTCCGCTTCAACCGCAATATCGCGCCCGCGTAGCCGTAGGGGTCCGCGCCTTGTCGATTCGCCCGATTTCTACTATCTTGGTGATATCACTCAGATATCGGGAGGATGTCATGGAGCTGCGGTCCGCATTCCGCATGAACGGGTTCGTCGTCGTGCTGGGATGGCTCGTGTTCACCCTGTTGTTCGGTGCCGCCGCTGTGCTGGCGTTCATCTCCGCGACGCAGCACGACGGTGGCGCCCTGGCCTGGGCGGGCGCGGTCGCCGCGGTGATCGCCGTGCTGGTGGTCGCGCTGCTCGCCACCGGGCTGATCATCGTCAATCCCAACGAGGCCAAGGTGGTCACTTTCTTCGGCCGCTACATCGGCTCGGTCTCCGAGCCCGGCTTCTTCTCGGTGGTCCCGCTGACCGACCGCAGGTCGATCTCGTTGCGGGTGCGCAACTTCGAGACCCAGAAGCTGAAGGTCAACGACGCCGACGGCAACCCGGTCGAGATCGCGGCCGTCGTCGTCTACAAGGTGGTCGACAGCTTCAAGGCCGCCTTCGCGGTCGACGACTACGAGGAGTACGTCGAGACCCAGTCCGAGGCGGCGGTGCGGCACCTGGCCACCACCCACCCCTACGACGCGCACGACGACGCCCGCACCAGCCTGCGCGACGGCGCCGAGGTGGCCGAGGAACTCACCGTGGAACTGCGTGAGCGCACACTCACCGCGGGCATCGAGGTCATCGAGGCCAGGATCACCCACCTCGCCTACGCCCCCGAGATCGCCCAGGCGATGCTGGTCCGCCAGCAGGCCGCCCAGGTCGTCGCCGCGCGGACCCAGATCGTGGAGGGAGCGGTCGGCATGGTCGGCCTTGCCCTGGACCGTCTCGCCGCCGCGGGCATGGTGGAACTCGACGAGGAACGCAAGGCCGCGATGGTCTCGAACCTGCTCGTCGTCCTCTGTGGCGACCGCGCCATCCAGCCGGTCGTGAACACCGGATCCCTCTACGCCTGAGGTGCCATGACCGCGCCGAAGAAGGAACCCAAGAAGATCCTGCTGCGGCTCGACCCGGCCGTCCACGAGGCCATCGCCAAGTGGGCGGCCGACGACCTGCGCAGCGTCAACTCCCAGATCGAATACGCCCTCCGCCTGGCCCTCGACCAGGCAGGCCGAAAACCCAAGCGCGACTAGCGCCCTCACGCCACGCCGAGCACGCGGGACAGGAGGCGCTGGCGGGTGCGGGTGGCGGATTTGGCGAGGATGGCTTTGACGTGATCGTTGACCGTGTGTTCGGAGAGGACGAGTTCGGCGGCCAGTTCGCGGGAGTCCAGGCCGGTGGCGAGCAGGGTGAGGACCTGGGATTCGCGGGCGGACAGGCCGTTGGCTCTGGCGAACAGGTCGAGGCGCTCGGTGGCGGTGCTCGGTTCCAGGGCTACGGCGATGTCGTGGTCGCCGATGCGGTCGGCCTTCACCGTGATCCAGCGGTTGCCGCCCAGGTGGATGCGGGAGGTGGCCGGACCGATCGGGGTGCCTGCCTCGGCGGCGAGGAGGGCGGCGCCCGCGTTGTAGACGGAGGCGGGGACCGGGGGGATCGGCTCGTCGGGTGGGAGCAGACGGAGCAGGGATTCGGCGGCGGCCGCTGTTTGGGAGCGCACGCGCAGGGAGTCGTCGAGGAGCACCACCGCGGGACCGAGCGGTGGGAGCTGGGCGTCGGATTCGACGAAGGTGGCGCCGATGACGCGGCGCAGGGCGGTGGTGACGATGGCGGTCAGCGCGGTGAGGCCGGTGAGTTCGGTTCTGGTGAACGGGGATTCGTCGACGCGGAGCAGGTCCAGGAAGCCCCAGCAGCCGTAGCGGTCGGCGAAGGTGACGGTGGCGGAGTCGGTGATGCCGAGCTCGCGCTGGGCGGTGCGCCACAGCAGTGAACGGTCCGGATCGCCCTCGGTGGCGTCGAGCAGGGAGTGGGCGCCGGTGCCGCGCAGGGTGTCCCAGCGATTGAGCGGGGTGAGGTAGCGGGCCCGGATCAGCTCCGGCAGCCGGGACATGTCGAGCCCGGGGATATCGGCGAGCGGCGCCGTCGCGACCGCGGTGACGGGGTCGGTGAGCGCGAAGACATGGCCGGCGAAGGGCAACGTCAGCCGTATTTCGGCCAACACGAGCTCACGCAGTCGTTTGGCGGAATGATCCACGCGGGCCAGACGGCCCACCCGGTCGGCCAGGGCGCTCGGCACGGGCCCAGTCTACGGCGAAATCCCCAGGATCAGGGATGTCCGCGGGGCATCAGCCGGGCCGACACTCGACGTATCCCATTCGGCCCAGCCACGGAGGCGATCATGACCACCACCCTGCACATCGACAACACCGTGCGCGACTACGACACCTGGAAGGCGGCGTTCGACCAGTACGAGCGGTTCCGCGCCGACCACGGCGTGCGCACCTACCGGATCGGGCGCGTCGACGGCGAACCCGTCCGCGTCCTCATCGACCTCGATTTCGACAACCGCGCCGCCGCCGAGGCGTTCCGCACCGCACTGGCCACCGTCCTGGCCACCCCGCGCAGCCGCGCGGTGGTGATCAGTCACGAATCCTGGCTGGCCGACCTGGTCGAAGAGCGCGTTCGGGCCTGAACGACGCGCCCTACCCCGCACGGGGACAACCGAACTGGACCGCGCCGGTAAATTGGATCGGTGCCCATCTCGTTCGACATTCCTGGAATGCAGCAGTTGGACAACACGACCTGGGGGAATCCGGCCACTCGTGATGTCGTCGCGTTGACGTATGTCAACGGAACGCCCGACCTGCCTGCCCGGCTGCACGACCTACCGCGGTTGCGCAGGCGGCTGGCCGAGCATCATGCCCGCACCGGCTGTCTGATCGAGGCGTTCGTGGTGTGGGTCGACCGGCTGCCCGCGCTGCTGCGGGTGGAGAAGACGCAATTGGCGGGCCCGCGGGGGGAGCTCGTTTTCGCCGCGTCGATCGTGGTGCCCAAGGATCGGTGCTCCGCGGTGTTCCAGATCATCTGCCCCGAAACCGGGGTGCCGGGGCTGCGGGAGTCCTCGATCGGCGCTCAGGTCCACCGCAACGAGATGTGCCCGCCCCACCCGTACGCGCCGGGTCTGCGCGGTCGATTGC
>NZ_JBHXMY010000490.1:0-4515 GCF_042720195.1 Nocardia sp. NPDC058497
GTCGACAACCCCGCCCTGGCTGCCGATGTGTGTGTTGGTGAAGGTGCCACCGGACAGCTCGTCCGGCTTCAGGCCACCGGTGCGGGCGCGGTGGGCGATGTCGGCGATCGCGCGGGCCAGCCCGGCCAGCGACAGGTCGCTGGCGTTGTGGATGACCGGCGAGAGCAGACCCTGCTCGGTGTCGACCGCGATACCCAGGTGCACCGACGCGTGGTAGGTGATCTCCTTGGCGTCCTCGTTGTAGGAGGCGTTCACGTTCGGGTGCACACCGAGCGCCTCGACGACGGCCTTCGCGAAGAACGGCAGGTACGTCAGGTTGACGCCCTCACGGTTCTTGAAGGAGGCCTTCGCGAGCTGACGCAGATGCGCGATCTTGGTGACGTCGGCCTCGTGGACCTGGGTCAGCTGCGCGGTGGTCTGCAGCGATTCGCGCGTCTTGGTCGCGGTGATCTGCCGGATCCGGTTGGCCTTCTGCGTGGTGCCGACCAGGCCGGCCAGCTTCGGCGCGGCGGCCTGCTTGGCGGCAGGGGCGGGCGCGGCAGCGGCGGCGGCCGGAGCCGCGGCGGGTGCCTTCTTGGCCTCGGCGGCGGCGAGCACGTCCTGCTTGCGGATGCGCCCGCCCACACCGGAACCGGTGAGGGTCGCCAGGTCGACGTTGTTCTCCTCGGCCAGCTTGCGGACCAGCGGGGTCACGTACGGGGAGCTGCCGTTGGCGGAGGACGCCGGAGCAGCCTTCGCCGGAGCGGGCGCGGGGGCCGGTGCCGGAGCGGGGGCCGGAGGAGCGGCGGCAGGCGCCGGAGCCGGGGCGGGCGCAGGAGCCGGTGCCGGTTCCGGAGCGGGCGCGGGTGCCGGGGCAGGCGCCGGCGCGGCCGCGGGCGCACCGCTGCCGATCACACCCAGCTGACCGCCGACGGCGATGACGTCGTCTTCCTGCGCGGAGATCTCGAGCAGCGTGCCCGCGACGGGCGAGGGGATCTCGGTGTCGACCTTGTCGGTGGACACCTCGAGCAGCGGCTCGTCGACCGCGACGGTGTCACCCACGGCCTTCAGCCACCGGGTCACGGTGCCTTCGGTCACCGACTCGCCCAGCTCGGGCATCTTGACGGACGTGCCGGAAGCGGCGGGCGCGGCGGCCGGAGCGGGCTCGGGGGCGGCGGCCGGAGCCTGCGCCGCGGGGGCGGGCTCGGGGGCCGGAGCGGGCTCGGGCGCGGATTCGGCAGGTGCGGCAGCAGGCGCGGGAGCGGCGGCGGGGGCTTCGCCGGCTTCGCTGATCACGCCGAGCTCACCGCCGACCTCGACGATGTCGTCTTCCTGAGCGACGATCTTCGACAGCACACCGGCAGTGGGCGACGGGATCTCGGTGTCGACTTTGTCGGTGGAGACTTCGAGCAGCGGTTCGTCGACCTCGACCGTGTCTCCTTCCTGCTTCAGCCACCTGGTCACCGTTCCCTCGGTGACGCTCTCACCAAGAGCCGGCATCTGGACGGAGAAGGCCATGTCCTCTGTCTCCTCTGACTGTTAGACGGGTAATACAACAGTGCTTCGACCCCGGCAGACACGCGTCGCGGGTCGCGGCGTACGTCCACCCCGCCGCAACGAGCGAGGCGTCCGGGAATCGTCGGTTTCTTGTTCCGGCAACCATCCTTGCACTCGCTCGCCGACGACGTAGCGCAGGGCGGCAATCCGGGCAGAGCTGGCACCATGGAATGTACGGCGGTGAGCAGATTTCCGTCGCGACGCAGGAGGTTGTTACCGGTGGGTTTGCTGGATCGTTTCCGCGGCGCGCGTGGCAGGAGCAGGACAGTCGCCCGTGACAGCGCGTCGGAGATCGCCGCGCTGGCCGAATGGGCGGCGGCGCGGCGCGGCGTCGAAGCGTTCGTCGAACCGAAAACCACTGTGACCGATGTCACAGCGGTTCTGGTGGCCGCGGACGGCGAATGGACCCGCCGCATCGTCGGTGAACGCGGCGCGCGGCGGCTGGCCGGTGTGCTGAAGATCCCGGTCTACGACGTCAACCGCACCGGCTATCCGCAGCGCATGCGCGACTACGACGCCCGCCGCCGCATCGAGCAGCGGCGGGCCCGCGAACAGGAGCAGTGACTACTCCGCGCCGATCTCCTCGATCACCGTGATCAGGGTGCGCACCGGAACGCCGGTGCCGCCCTTGCCGATGTAGCCGAACGGTCCGCCGGTGTTGTAGGCCGGACCTGCGACGTCGAGATGCGCCCACTGCACACCCTCGGGCACGAACTCCTTGAGGAACAGTGCGGCCGAGAGCATTCCGCCCCACCGGTGCGGGGCGACGTTGGCCAGGTCGGCGACCTTGGAGTTGAGGTCGGTGCGCAGCTCGGCGGGCAGCGGCATCGCCCAGCCGTTCTCGCCGACCGTGCGCGACACCGCCGCGACGCGATCGCGGAATTCGTCGGTGCCCATCACGCCGGGCGTGCGGGTGCCGAGCGCGACCATCTGCGCGCCGGTGAGGGTGGCGACGTCGATCAGGTAGTCGGGCTCGTCCTCGGCGGCGCGCACGATCGCGTCGGCCAGGATGAGTCGGCCCTCGGCGTCGGTGTTGAGCACCTCGACGGTGGTGCCGCCGTACTGGGTGAGCACGTCGCCGGGACGCTGCGCGGTAGCCGACGGCATGTTCTCGGCCATCGGGACGGTCGCGGTGACGGTGACCGGCAGGCCGAGACGGGCGGCCAGCAGGGTGGTCGCGATGACCGCCGCGGCGCCCGCCATGTCGGAGGTCATGTTCTCCATGTTGGCCGCGGGCTTGATCGAGATGCCGCCGGTGTCGAAGGTGATGCCCTTGCCGACGAGCGCGATCTTCTTCGGGCCGCCCGCGTAGGTGATGCGCACCAGCCGCGGCGGGCGCGAGGATCCCTGGCCGACGCCGACGATGCCGCCGTAACCGCCTGCGGCGAGCGCCTCTTCGTCGAGGACCTCGACCTCGAGGCCCGCGGCCTCGGCGAGGATGCGGGCCCGATCGGCGAATTCGGCCGGGTACAGCGCGCTCGGCGGGGTGTTGACGAAATCGCGTGCGGTGGCGACGGCCTCGGCGATCAGCTGCGCCCGCAGCAGTTCCAGCACGCCGAATTCCGGCGCGGGCACCAGCAACTCGACGCGCAGCACGGGCTGCTCGTCCGGTTTCGGCGCGCTCTTGGGGGACTTGAAGGTGGTGAAGGTGTAGGCGCCGAGGTAGAAGCCCTCGGCCGCGGCGGCCAGGTCGACGCCGGAAAGAGTGGTCGCCACCAGTTCGGTGCCGCTGAGCGCGCGCCCGGCCACTCCGGCGCTGCGGCGCACCTGCTCGGCATCGATCTTCTCGGCCGCGCCGAGGCCGACCGCGAGCACACTGGTCACGTCGGCCAGCGCCGCCGGTGCGGGCACCCTGGTCAGTTCCTCGGGCTTGCCCTTGGCGCCGACCGCGCCGAGGGCATCCAGCAGTTCGGCCCGAACCTCGGCGGTGAGCACGTCGCCGAACAGGTCGGCGGGGACGATGGCCGGTCCGTTCTCCGAAGAAGTCAATCCGATCACCAGCACATCGGTGTCCGGGCTGATGGATTCGATGCGTGCCAGTTCTGGTCCGAGTGAACGATCTGCAACAGCGGTCATCGCCCC
Source organism: Nocardia sp. NPDC058497 (assembly GCF_042720195.1). NCBI lineage: Bacteria > Bacillati > Actinomycetota > Actinomycetes > Mycobacteriales > Nocardiaceae > Nocardia > Nocardia sp. NPDC058497. The sequence continues at coordinate 3,619 of NZ_JBHXMY010000490.1, forward strand.
AGGTTATTCGGTCATGGTTCGGTGCCGCACCGCGACGCCGTCGAGCAGCAGTCCGACACCGGTGGTGAGCAGTTCGTCGAAGTCCAGGTCGGGTCCGTGCGGCTCGGCGGCGAACAACCGGTGCAGGACCGGGCGGGTGCGCAGGAAGAATACTGGTATTCACTGGACAATGCTGGTAGCTGTGGATACGCTCCGACTCGTGACGGACTCGGCCGAGGAGCTGGAGGGGCGCATCAGCGGTTTGCGCGCCGAGGTGCGCCGGGCTGCCGCGGCGGGGGATCGGGCTGGTGCGCGGCAGCTCAGGGCGGAACTGCGCAAGGCCGAAACCGAGTGGGACGTCGTGGTTCTCGGCTCGATCTCGGAGGCGCCGGAGCCGTCGGCGGCGCCCGCGGTGCCGGTGCGCGAACACGTGCATCGCGCGCTGACCCTGCTATCGGTGCCGTCGTCGCCGAAACTGGTGCTGGCCACCCATGACGCCTTCTTCTCGGGCGAGCTGGTGCCCGCCCGGCTGACCAGCCTGCGCCGCGACGAGGAGCGCTCGTTCCGCTCGGCGCCGTACGCGCGCCCGTATTACATCTGCGCGGCGCTCACCACCGACCTGCTGTCCCCGGCGCGCGGGGTGATGGCCGTGAGTTCGTGGCCGCTGGAGCGCCGGATGGTCGGTCCGCTGAGTCCGCGCGTCGACCTGCTGACCTCGGCGATCCGGCTGGCCGAACATCTTTCGGCGCAGCCTGCCGTGGCGCGGCCTGGTCTGCGCGTACTGTGGCGGCTCGCCGTGTCGATTCCGGGCGTGGCGGGCGCGCCCGGCGCCCCCGGGCCCCGGGGGGGGGGGGGGGGGCGCCCCCCGGCGCAGCCGGGGCAACGGGAATGGGGGGGGGGGGCGGCCGGAGCGCGGGC
>NZ_JBHXMY010000491.1:0-4511 GCF_042720195.1 Nocardia sp. NPDC058497
TGCGAAACCCGCAACCTGTGTGTGCGCCAACCGCGTTCGGCACACGCATCAGCAACAGCGACGACATCGTCTTCGACACCGGACAACACCACCGACGACGGACCATTGACCGCCGCAATCGAAACCCCACCGGCCGACACGTCACCAGCCGCAAGCAGCGCCAGCACGTCGGCCTCGGAGGCACCCACGGCAACCATCGCCCCACCGGCGGGCAGCGCCTGCATCAACCGGCCGCGCGCCGCCACCAGCACACACGCATCCGCCGGCGACAACACACCCGCCACGTGCGCGGCAGCGACCTCACCGATCGAATGACCCGCCACCACATCCGCCCGGACTCCCCACGATTCGAGCAGCCGGAACAACGCCACTTCGAACGCGAACAACCCAGCCTGAGCGAACACCGTCTGGTCGACCAGGTCATCGCTCGACAACGCCGCACCAAGCGAAACCGACTGCCCCAGCATCGGATCCAACTCGGCGACGATCGCATCGAAATGCTCGGCGAACACCGGATACGCACCATGGAGCTCAATAGCCATACCGGCCCACTGCGCACCCTGACCGGAAAACACCACACCCGTCGAACCCGGCACCACACGACCGGACACCACACCCGGAATCGTTTCGCCGTGACCCAGGACCCGCACGCCCGCGAGCAGATCATCACGGCCCTCGGCCACCACCACGGCCCGATGCTCGAAAACTCCGCGCGTGGACGCCAGCGAGAAGCCGACGTCCGCCGGATCCCGGTCGTGATCGTCAACATACGACGCCAGACGCCCGGCCTGACCGGCGAGAGCCGCACCGCTGCGCGCCGAAACCACCCACGGCAACACAGCGGGAACCGACTCGACCACCGGCACCGACTCCACCGGCGCCGGTTCCACGACCGGAGCCTGCTCCAGGATGAGGTGAGCATTCGTTCCGCTGATACCGAACGAGGACACACCGGCACGACGCGGCCGATCTGTCTCCGGCCACGCCACTTGCTCGGTCAGCAACCGGATATGACCCTCGGTCCAATCGACCTTGGTGCTGGGCTGATCGACATGCAGCGTCTGCGGCAACACACCGTGCCGCATCGCCATCACCATCTTGATCACACCACCCACACCCGCGGCGGCTTGGGAATGACCGATGTTGGACTTCAACGACCCCAACCACAACGGACGATCCGCAGCACGATCCTGCCCATAGGTGGCCAGCAACGCTTGGGCCTCGATCGGATCACCCAAAGTCGTACCCGTACCGTGAGCTTCCACCGCGTCGACCTCGACCGAAGACACCCCGGCATTGGCAAGGGCTTGCCGGATCACCCGCCGCTGCGACGGACCATTCGGAGCGGTCAAACCATTCGACGCACCATCCTGATTCACCGCCGAACCCGCGACCACCGCCAAGACCTGGTGACCGTTGCGGTGGGCGTCGGACAAGCGTTCCAGCACCAACACACCGGCACCTTCGGACCAGCCGACGCCATCGGCCGTATCGGCGAAGGACTTGCATCGCCCGTCCGGGGCCAGTCCCCGCTGCCTGCTGAACTCCACATAGATCTCCGGTGTCGCCATCACCGCGACACCACCGGCCAAGGCCAGATCACATTCCCCCGACCGCAACGACTGCGCGGCCAGATGCATCGCCACCAGCGATGACGAACACGCCGTGTCCACGGTGACCGACGGCCCTTCCAGACCGAACACGTACGACACTCGCCCGGACACCAAACTCCCGGCAGCGCTGTTACCGGTTCCCTGGGCGTAGTCGTGATACATCATGCCGGTGAAGACCCCGGTCGAACTGCCACGCAGCTCAGCCGGATCCACGCCGGCGCGCTCCAACGCCTCCCACGAGGTCTCCAGCAGCAACCGCTGCTGCGGATCCATCATCGTGGCTTCGTTGGGGCTGATTCCGAAGAAGTCCGCATCGAAATCGGCCGCCGAATAAAGGAATCCACCCTGACGTGTGTAGGTCTTACCGGCCTTGCCGGGCTCCGGATCGTAGATACCCTCGATATCCCAGCCACGATCCACCGGCAACTCACCGGTGGTATCAACGCCCGAAACGACCAGCCGCCACAGGTCTTCCGGCGAGGCGACACCACCGGGATAGCGACAAGCCATCGCCACCACGGCGATCGGGTCGTCGTCGACAGCCCTGCCGGCGGTTACTGCGATGTCCTGGCTGGTACCGGTGAGCTCGTCGGCCAGATACTCGGCCAAGGCCTGCGGTGTCGGGTAGTCGAACACCAGAGTGGCGGGCAGCTGGAGACCGGTGGCGGCCTTGAGCGCGTTGCGGAATTCGATCGCGGTGATCGAGTCGAAACCAAGCTCGCTGAACGCCTTGTCCGCTTCGACGGCGTTCGTGTTCTGGTGACCCAGAATCGTGGCGACCTGACTACGCACGATCTCGACCAGCACACCGAAGCGTTCGCCGTCGGGAGTACTCGCCAACCGAGCGCGCAACGCCGTGGCGGCACCCGAGACGGCTTTCCGGCGTTGCGGGATCAGACCGGAGAACAGCGCGGGCGTGGCGATTCCTGTGCCGCGCATGGCATCCACATCCAGGCGGGCAAGCAGGAGCGTCGCGGTGTCGATTCGAGTGGCGGCGTCGAACAGCGCGAGGCCTTGTTCTTCCGACAGCGGCAGCATGCCCGAGCGAGACATGCGCTGCCGGTCGACATCGCCGAGCTCGCCTGCCATACCCCCGTCCCAGAGTCCCCACGCCAGAGACACACCGCAGCGACCGGAAGCCCTGCGGTGCGCGGCCACAGCGTCCAGGCAGGCATTGGCCGCGGCATAGTTGCCCTGGCCCGCGCTGCTGAACGCACCGGCCACCGAACTGAACAACACGAACGCTTTCAGCGGGAGGTCAGCGGTCAGTTCGTGCAGGTGCAGGGCGGCATCGACCTTGGGCCCCAACACCGTATCCATCCGAGCCGGGGTCAGCGAGGCGATGGCACCGTCATCGAGCACACCGGCCAGATGGAAGACCCCGGTCAGCGGGTGCGCGGCAGGCACATCGGCGAGCACCCGCGCCAGCGCGCCACGATCGGCGACATCGCAGGCGGCGAACTCGACCTCGGCACCCAAACCCTCCAGCTCCGCACGCAACTCAGCGGTGCCTGGCCCGGATTCACCGCGCCTACTCAGCATCGTCAAGCGCCGAACACCGTGGGAGGCGACCAGGTGCCGGGCGAACAACCCGCCGAGCAGACCACTCGCACCGGTGATCAGAACGGTGTCGTCCGGACCGAACGACGAACTGTCAGCCGAAGCGGTTGCCGGAGCGGTGATTCGGCCGAGGCGCGCCACGTGTACTTGTCCGTCGCGCACGGCTACCTGCGGTTCGCCCGCGGCCAGAATCCCGCCGAGCAGCCCGTCGAGTTCCGTCCCTGTGTCTGCTGAGCCGGTATCGATCAAGACGATCCGGCCAGGACTTTCGGCCTGCGCGGAGCGAACCAGACCACACACCGCGGCACCGGCCAGGTTCGTAATGTCTTCCGCGGCTACCGATACCGCACCGCGGGTTCGAACCACGAGAACCGAATCGGCGAACCGATCCGCTGTCGTCCAGGACTGCAGCACCTCGAGAACGTCATGCGTCGCGGTATGAATGGCGGCGGGATCGTTACCGATCGGGCATTCCAGCAGCACCGCCTGCGGAACCTGCTCACCGAGTTCCGCCCACGCTACTGCGCTGACCTCGGCCTCGGCCACCGAGATCGGTGTCCAATCGACCTGGAACACCGCGGTTTTGGCGATAGAAGTGCTAGCGGTGAGTTGCGCGGGCTCGATCGGCCGAGACGCCAGGTGCCGGACCGTCGCGACCGGGGCGCCCGTCATGTCCGCCAAATCCACAGCAATGCCGTGCTCGCCGACGCGGGTGAGCCGAACACGCAGCGCGTCGGCCCCACTGGCGTGCACAGTCACACCGGACCACTCGAACGGCAGCGCGAGCCCAGCTCCCTGCGCGGGCACGTCGCCGGCGAAACGCAAGGCGTGCAGAGCCGCATCGAGCAGCGCCGGATGCAGGCCGAATCGCTGCGCCTCGGATCGGGCCTGTTCGGGCAGTTCGATCTCGGCGTAGACCCCGTCGGTTCCCCGCCACACGGATGTCAACGCCTGGAACACCGGACCGTAGTGATAGCCCTGCTCATCGAGGGCGTCGTAGACACCATCGATGTCGACCGCGATGGCGTCGGCGGGCGGCCACTGCGCCAGATCCACAGCGGCGCTGTCGAGTCCTGGTGCGAGCACGCCTTCGGCGTTCAACGTCCACGACCGCGCCGTTTCGACGTCGTCATCGGGGCGGGAGAAGATCCGTACCGCACGACGACCCGACGCGTCCGCGGCGTCGACGACAACGCGCACCGCGATCCCGGCCGACTCCGACAGCACCAGTGGGGCTCGCAGGACCAGCTCCGCCAGGGTCGAGCAGCCGACCTGTTCTCCGGCGTGCAGGGCGAGCTCGACGAAACCGGTACCGGGGAACAGCACGGTGTCCATCAC
>NZ_JBHXMY010000492.1:0-4508 GCF_042720195.1 Nocardia sp. NPDC058497
GCGATGGGTCCTATGGGGGAGGCGTCTATAGCGACGCACCCCGTGCCGGCAAAGCATTACGCGATGCGGAGTTCAGGACTGCTCAGGTCTTTCAGGTGGCAGGCGCCGGCATCATGCTGGCTGTCGGACTTCTCCTGCTGACGTACCTGTGGGCGTATCGCCATCGGATCGGCCGGCCCTGGCGGATTGTGAGCAGCGTCGGGATCATCACGATGATGATCGGGTATGGCCTGGTCATTGCCTTATCAGGCGGTGGAGGTCAGGTCTGCTCGATGGGCGGCTGAATTCCTCGCCGCAACGGCCCCAGAGTTCTGAAGCTGTCAGGAAGTGCAAAGTATGTATCGACCTGGACAGGCCGAGCTACCGCCTTCGCCTGGAGGCCGGGTCGGTCTCGGCCTGCCATCGCCCCAGCGCCTCGGCCGACACCCTGGTGTATTTCGCGAGGCTGCGCACCGAGGTGTGCCCATCCGCATTGGTGTGGACGCGCCGGTCTCGTCAGGATCTCTTCGGCCCTGGCCACGGTCTCGTAGAGCATCGTCCACAACGTGCGCTCGCGCAGCGGCGCGTCCGAGTCGAGCAGCGCGGCGACTTCGTCGTGGGTCATGGCCCGGCTGTCGGTCCGGGTCCAGCAGCGCGACATCGGTGTCGGCGCCGAAATCGCGCACGAGCCGATTCAACGCCGCCCCGTAGCCTCGGCGGGTGTTGTCGACGGCGATCGTGTCCAGAAACATCTTCACCCCATCCGCCAACCGCACCCCGGCCACGACTATCGGCAGCGTCCGTACCGCGCCCATCTCGATCCCCTCCCGCGCTACAGCAGATAGTTTCCCGAGCCGCCCCGTCGCGAAGGTGCCGTCGCGCCAGGACGACTCACCTTTTACGGCAGATAGTGCGCCGCTATCTGCCGTAAATCCTTAGCGCCGGATCGGGCGGATATACTCCTCAACCCCCGGGACGGTCGCTCCATCGGTCGATGGGCCATGCGGGCCATCGTGCCCATCGGCAATGTCTTGGGCACCCTGCGGGTCAATCCGCGGGCTTGGAGCTCGTGGTGGATGTGTTCGGCACGCGCTCCCGCTTACGAGCGGCCGGGGAACTTGCTGGCGGCCTCGACGAGTACTTCGTCGACCGCGGCGATGTGGGCGGCGCGGGCCTCGACGAGCAGCTCCTCGACGGCGTCGGCGATCGGGGCGGGATGGTAGAACTTACGTGGCTGGCGCCAGGGAACCGGCGCGGCTGCGCGTCCTGGTGGGCCAGGCCGACCACGGCCGCGTAGCGAGCGAGGTCGATCGGGGCCGGGCGGGAGGTGAGCAGCTCGACCACGATCACCGCCAAGCAATCCGAACTCGACGCCGGGGGCCGCGCGTCCTCGGTGGGGTAGCGGCGTGGCCGACGGCGCAGCAGCTCGCGGCGCCAGGCGTTGACCGCGCGGGCCTGATGCGGGGAGAGCTTTCCGGTGGAGAACTGCCGGGCGGTACCTACCTTCGCCTGCTCGGTCCCCCGGCGGCTAACTCGACCTCCGGGATCATTCCGGCGGCGGGCAGGGGGAGTGTCGGAGTCGCGAGGCAGAATCTCAAGCGTGCCAACGATCATCGTCCTCGACGCGAACATCGTCATCGCTTCCCCACGGCTCCAGAACCCGACGTGGCAGTCGCTGGTCGATCATCGCGACGACTGGAACATCCGGATCGTGGTACCCGAGGTCGCTGTCATGGAAGCGGCGAAGAACGTGCCGGTGAGGTGGGGAAAGACGCGGGGCCTGATGCCCAACGTGAGGAGGTTCAGAGAGTTCGGCCACGACGGCACGCTGCAGGCTGTCCTCGACGACATCGACGCCCTGATCGCCAGCTACGCCAGCGATCTGGACGAACGGCTCGCCGCGATGGGAGTTGAGATCGTCCCTCCGCCAGCCGAGGTCGACCTGATGGACATTGCTCGACGAGCAGCCGTGGGTCGCGCGCCATATTCTTCGGGGGACAAGGACGGCTTCCGGGACGCGTTGATCTGGCTGTCGGTCATCGAGCTGGCCCAGGACAATCCGGCCGCCGAGGTGTGGTTCGTCAGCAACAACACCGACGACTTCGGCCCAGCGGGGACCACCGATTGGACCGGACCGGGCACTGGCGATCGCGATGAGTGCCCCATCTTGTTCCACAGCGATCTGATCGAGGATCTCGAACGTCTCGGCCTGACCGAGCGAGTCCGCTACGTCACCAACATCAACAGTCTCGAACAGCGTCTCGCGGCGCAGTTCGCGCCGATCACCACCGAGGATCTGCGCGCCAAGCTCGACGAGACCCAGCTGACAGAGAAGTTCGGTGAATCGGTCCGCAGTTGGCGACTCGACCCGTATCTGGCCGCGCTGGATCCGAGCACCGAAACCGCCGTCATCAGCGGCACGGCGCCGGTCTCCGACTCGTGGCAGTTCCACGACGGTGCTCAACGCGAAGAGATGGGCTGGACAGCAAGATTCACCGTCACCGCCGATACTGTCATCGCCTGGACCAGGGCAGGCGCCCTCGACGAGATCGCTGTGCAGGAGAAGAAACTCGGCTTCACCGGTGACCTGGTGATTGAGGCCGATGGGCAGGTCGTGCTCCTCGAGACCAGTGCGGTAGCCGCGCTGCCGGATGACCCCATGCGCAAATCGTGGCCCTCACCTGCCGATGTCGTCCGCGCTCAGCAGACGGCAGCACGGGCGCAGGAGGCGATAGTGGCCGTCCTCAACGACGCAGGACCGAACGACAATCCGGCGCGGATCATGGCGGAGGTCAATCTGTGGCAGGAAACGGCAGCGAACGCGAAGCGGATCCTCGAATCCGGCGCGGTTCAGCACGCACTCGCCAATATGGGTGATCCGAATGCCTCGTACGTCGATGCCCGGCGCGCTTTCTTGCAGATGGGGAGTCCGGCCGACACCACCATCCAGCGGACCCTCGACCGGATGAGGGACGCGGCCAGCAGGCACGCCGAGATCCGGGAGGAGATCGACAAGATGAGGGCCGCCGCGACCACCAACGCCAACATCCAGCGAAGCCTCGCCCAGATGGGGGATGCGGCCGTCACGCAAGCCGACATCCACCGGATATTCAGGGAAGCCCATGGCACGCAAGGCTATTCCGAAGCGATCCACCGCGCCTTCGAGGAAATGCAGCGAGAGGCCAGGCGGACCCACCAACAACCAGGGGCGCCGGACGGCGCCGTGACCGATACAGGCGCACCGCCAGATGCGGCGGTCGACGACTAGCCTCCCGCGGTCAGGTGGTCCGGGGAGATCAATCCGCTGGTGCCGTCGGACCATCCGTGAGCGATCAGCCAGCGCTGGACCATCGGCGGTAGGGCTCCGCCGCTGGTGATCGTCTCGACGGCCAGGTCCCCGCCCAGGATCGGGCCGTTCTCGCAGAGCGCGTGTGCGCAGGTGACCGCGACGCGATTGTGTGGCTGGCATTTCGCGCTGTGCTTGGTGATGATCAGGCCGCCCTCGAATCCGGGCGCCGGATCGGGCTCGAGCCAACGGTAGGTCAGGTCATCCATCATCTGCTGGGAGCTGTAGTCCCGGCCGGGGCGAATGTTGCAGCAAGGGCAGGGATTACGCGGCTCGTGGCGGCGCGGCTGGAAGCGCTCGACATTCGCCGGGTGCTGGTAGATCCGGCCGGTACTGCGCCGGGCCCGCGGCGGCCGCCCTGCTGCAGGTCCGGTTGCGCGGCACCAAGACCACCCGTGACGAGATCACCGCCGTCTACGTGCCGCGGAGCCGCACCGGATGCCCTGTGTTGCCTGTGGTGCGCACTGCACCGCTGGCAGGTCGTGCTCGCCGCCCGCGATGCCGCGGCCGTGCGCGAGGTGCGCCGCCAACGCCGCCACGGCGCCGTCGCCGTCGCCGTCGACGACCGCGCCGTGGACCGCGCGGTCTCGCTCGCGGTCCAGCAACTGCTGGCCACCGACACCCTCGACCCGCACACCCACCACTGCGACGAACCCTGGCCCGAGGTCCCGGATCGCGACACCGCGCTGTTCCGGCCGCTGGCCAAGGGCGGCTGGCCACTGGACCGCGCGATCTCCGACCGCCAGATCGCCCGCATCATCGCCGCCCGCGGCCGCGCCGCCGGATACTCCGGCCTGCGCGGGCACACCCTGCGCGCGGGAGCCGCCACCGAGGCCAGCGACCGTGATGTCCGGCTCGAAGTCCTCATGGCGCTGGGTGGATGGACCAACCCCGCCACCGCCCTGTCCTACGATCTGACTGGGCCCCGATCGCGGGTCCACCGGCTATGCGAGTTGTAGCGGTTGCTCGAACTCGGTCGGTGACCACTGCTCACGGAACGCTTCCGGACTGAGGAAGCCCAACGATCCGTGCGGCCGGTAACTGTTGTACTCGATGCGCCAGTCCTCAGCAAGGACCCGCACCTCGGTCAGGGAATGAAACACCTCGCAAGACAGGAACTCGTCGCGGAAACGCCCGTTGAACGACTCGCAGATCCCGTTCTGCCACGGCGATCCCGGATCGA
>NZ_JBHXMY010000493.1:0-1097 GCF_042720195.1 Nocardia sp. NPDC058497
CTCGTATGGTTCAACCGGCACACGACATCCGCGCCGGACAACCGGCGCGGATACCTTGCACCCCGAACAGCGGCGCGTCATGTGGTGGCCACCATCACCCGGTGGCTGTCTCATTCGGCCGCCCCATCACTCGGCCGCAGAGCGACGCCCCGCCCGCGAACTCGCCCGGCGGCGGACCGGCGAAGGCGCCGATCCGAGCACATACGACTGCACCAGATGGTTCCAGCTGCACGAGCGGCACACCTCGACGACATGGACCGAGAATTCCTCGTTCGACTCTGCCATCCTGACCAGCTCCTCGGGCGTCCGCGCGGAACCGGCCACCTGGCCGAGCCCGTCGCCGTACACCCACGAAACCAAGGTCAGCTGCTCTTTCCGGCAGATCGGGCAGGTGACCTCGCTGCCCCGGCCATGGAACTTGGCGGCCCGGAGCAGGTACGGATTCGCATCGCACACCTCGGCGACACCGACCCGGCCCGCGTAGACGTCAGCGAGCAGCGACCTGCGCCGGAGCGCATAGTCGACCACCTGCCGCTGAATTCGCACGATCACCAGAGTAGCTGGGTTTGTATCCCGGTGCCGGTGGCACCGCTTCTTCCGTGCTCTCGTCGTAAACTGCCGATACCGGGGTCGGCCCGGGTATTTCCGCAGGTGAGGCGCGCCGCAACGATGGCTGATTCCGGGCGGGCTCGCAGAGCCGCCGATTCCGTGACGAGGGCGCGTGATATCGATCGCGCGCAAGTGTCGACCGTGCTTGACGCGGCCTACGCCGAGGGCCAGCTCGGCGCACACGAGTACCACGACCGGGTGGCTCGCGCCGGTTCCGCGCGCACCCTTGGTGAGCTGGAACGACTGACCGCCGACCTGCAATCACCGGCTGTTTTCGGTGGTCAGCCGCCCGCCGGACGAAAGCGATTCGGCCGTAAGCACTCCGGCGAATACCCCGCCAGGACCAGGGCCCGCGACGCCGACCGGGCCCGCACCACAGCGGCACTCGACGCCGCCCGCGCCGACGGCCAGCTCGACGCCGACGAACACGCGGCCTTCACCGAATCGGCCGACAAGGCAAGAACTCTCGGCGATCTGTCCACCCTGGT
>NZ_JBHXMY010000493.1:1107-4494 GCF_042720195.1 Nocardia sp. NPDC058497
CGATGTGCACCGTGCCACCAACGGCGAAGCCGCGGGCCTGGGACATCTGGAACAGCTCCATCACCACGCCCTGACCGGCGAAGCCGAAGGCGCGCAACACCTTCCGCATCGCCACCGTCGCGGCCGCCGTGGTGGTGGCGATCGGCGGGTTCGCGTGGACAGTCCGCCCGGACGCGTCGACACCCCGTGCGACGGTCAACTACAATGCCGCCGCACCACTGATCGTCGCGACACCATCGCCGGTCACACTCGCCGGTTTCCTGCAGTTCCGCGACGACTACCGCACCAAGTTCGGCGAGACCCTGGTCGACCGCCTCACGTTGCACGAGGAGTTCGTCAGTGTGACCCGCCGGGCACCGGGCGACAACGACGACTGGAGCGCCGACTACGTCTACGAGGGCGGTTTCCAACGTTCGAGCACACAGGTCACCACCCGTCAACGCGACCTGGTCCCGATCGACCTCGCCCAGGTGAACGCCGACGCGCTGGCCGCGGCCTTGGCCACCGCGGTCGCGACCGCACGCGTGCCAGGAGGCAAGGTCGCCAACGTCTCGATCGAAAACGATCACTGGCTGCGGCAACCGGCGATCAGCATCTCCGTCACCAACGAGGCAAACCAGTCCGGGCGCCTGTACCTGGCGCTGTCCGGAGAAGTACTGAAGACCAGCCCGTTCGAAGGATGACCAGGCGATGAAGAATCCCGCCGCCGCGAAGAACCTGCGCGCCCGCGACACCGATCGGGTCGACGTCTGCGCCCTGCTCGACGCCGCCCTTGCCGACGGCCAGCTCACCGCCCGCGAACACGAGAAGCGGACCGCGACCGCCATGCAGGCGGAGACCTTCGGCGCGCTCGACCGCCTCGTCGACGACCTCCAGATCCCCGGCGACCTCGCCGCCACCCCCGTCGCCCGCGGCATCCCGAGCGCGCCGCGGCGCTGGTGGATTCCGGTCGGCGCGATCGTGCTGGCCGGTCTGCTCGGCGCCGGCGCGGGTCTGCTCGGCCGCACCGTGGGCGACGCCGTGCTCGGCGAACCGCTGCCCGATCTGACTACCGGCAACGGCTTCGCGCACTTCCTCGCCGACTATCGCGCGAAATACGGTTCGACCGAAGTCGACGAGCTGACGCTGTACCCGGACTACGCCATCGTCGAACGCAAGGCCGACAAGCCAGGCAAGCAGGACGAACAGATCTACCGCGGCTCCTTCAAGGCCTGGGGTTCGCAGGGTTCGCGCACCCAGGACACCAAGTCGTTCGACCTGGCAGGCGTCGACCTGGCCCGCTACGCCCGCCTCATGTCCGGCGCCCCGGTGACCACCCGGGTCCCCAGCGGCTGGGTCTCCCATGTGCTGGTCGGATTCGAGCTCGGCGGTGACAAGGACGCCGAGCCCGAGATCCGCATCCACGTCAAGAACGAGGCCGGGCAGAGCGGCTACCTGAAGATCCGCCTCAACGGCGAACCGATCTCCGTACACCCGGCCTAGCTCGCCGCGGTCTCACCAGCCATGATGCGGTGATCTGTGCCATCGGCCTATGCTCGGTTATATCGCTCCGATATAGTTGGAAGTCGCATCCATCGGTTAGGTCCGTTCGGCCTGTCAGGCCGACATAGTCAGGGAGTGAGGTCGGCGAATGCTCGAATTGGCGATTCTCGGCCTGCTCCTCGACGCGCCCATGCACGGTTACGAGCTGCGCAAGCGGCTGACGGGCCTGCTCGGAGCGTTCCGGGCCTTCTCCTACGGTTCGCTCTACCCGACGCTGCGCAGGATGCAGGCCGACGGGCTGATCGCGGAGGAGCTTCCGGAGGGCGCGATCGCGCGCCGTGCGCGCCGCGTCTACCGGCTCACGCCGGTCGGGCGGGAACGGTTCAACGAACTCCTCGCCGACACCGGTCCGCAGAACTACACCGATGACGGCTTCGGCGTTCACCTGGCCTTCTTCAGCCGCACCCCCGCCGAGGCGAGGATGCGGATCCTGGAGGGCCGGCGGCGTCAGGTCGAGGAGCGCCGAGAGGGACTGCGGGAAGCGATCAAGAAGGCCAGCGGCTCGCTGGATCGCTACACCCGTCAGCTCCACCAGCTCGGATTGGAATCAAGCGAGCGCGAAGTGCGCTGGCTCAACGAGTTGATTGCGGCGGAGCAATCGACGAAGGCGGCACCACAGAAAGAGGGAAAGAGCGGCCATGAGTGATGTCAACAAGGTTGGGTCCGGCGAGGTTCGCGTCGCGATCGTCGGTGTGGGCAACTGCGCATCGTCGCTGGTGCAGGGCGTGCAGTACTACAAGGACGCCGATGAGAACGCCACCGTTCCCGGCCTCATGCACGTCAAGTTCGGTCCCTATCACGTCAAGGACGTGAAGTTCGTTGCCGCGTTCGACGTCGACGCCAAGAAGGTCGGCTTCGACCTGGCCGAGGCGATCTTCGCCAGCGAGAACAACACGATCAAGATCTCCGATGTGCCGCCCACCGACGTGACGGTCCAGCGTGGCCCCACCCTCGACGGCATCGGCAAGTACTACGCCCAGACCATCGAGCAGTCCGAGGCTCCGGCCGTCGACGTCGTGAAGGCGCTCAAGGACGCCCAGGTCGACGTCATGGTGTCCTACCTGCCCGTCGGCTCGGAAGAGGCCGACAAGTTCTACGCGCAGTGCGCCATCGACGCGGGCGTCGCCTTCGTCAACGCGCTGCCCGTGTTCATCGCCTCCGACCCGGTCTGGGCGCAGAAGTTCGTCGACGCCGGTGTCCCGATCGTCGGTGACGACATCAAGTCCCAGGTCGGCGCGACCATCACCCACCGCGTGATGGCCAAGCTGTTCGAGGACCGCGGCGTGGTGCTCGACCGCACCTACCAGCTCAATGTCGGCGGCAACATGGACTTCAAGAACATGCTCGAGCGTGATCGGCTGGAGTCGAAGAAGGTCTCCAAGACCCAGGCCGTGACGTCGAACCTCACCGGTTCGCTCGCGGGCAAGGTCCACGACCGCAACGTCCACATCGGCCCCTCGGACTACGTGGAGTGGCTCGACGACCGCAAGTGGGCCTACGTCCGCCTCGAGGGCCGCGCCTTCGGTGACGCCCCGCTGAACCTGGAGTACAAGCTCGAGGTGTGGGACTCGCCGAACTCGGCGGGCATCATCATCGACGCCGTCCGCGCGGCCAAGATCGCCAAGGACCGCGGCATCGGCGGACCCGTCATCCCGGCCTCGGCCTACCTGATGAAGTCCCCGCCGGAGCAGATCGCCGACGACGTCGCGCGCACCCAGCTCGAGGCGTTCATCATCGGCGCGGAGTAGTTGGAGCGCTGGCGCGCTCGAGTCGCGGCCCCTCCTGTCCCGCCGATCAGGCACCGGTGCTTGCTCCTTCGTCGCCTACGCACCGGCACCTGATCGG
>NZ_JBHXMY010000494.1:0-4490 GCF_042720195.1 Nocardia sp. NPDC058497
GGCACGGTGTGTGGTGTGGTTGCACGGGGGTGCAGGCTTCGGTCGCTGGCGCGAATCGCGTAAGGATCGGGCCGCGTTTCAGGACTGGACTCGGGTCGGCCCTTTCATAGTTACGCCTGCGTCACCGGTCCTGTCCTGCAGGAACTGCTTTCGCTGATCTCCCTTGGCCCAGGTGTGGGAGCCCGGCTTGTGTGCTTCGTCGGCGAGTTGCTTGATGGTGTGGTTGCAGACGAATTCCTTGAGCTTGGCGCCGGGGCGGCCGGGGAGGTGGTACCACTTCGCGGTGTCGTCCTTGGTTGCGAACTGGAAGATGCCGGCGTGGCGGCCGAGGCTGATGCATTGGCCTGCGAAACCCAGGTCGATGGGGGTGGGGTGGTTGCCGGCGATGCGGTGCAGGACCGTGTCGGCGGCGTGGGCGCCCAGGGGGCCCGCGGCCTGGCAGCTCATCCGGAACGGGAGATTCGATGGTGCTGCCGAGTCGCCCGCCGCGACGATGTGGGGGTCGTCGATGCTGGTCAGGGATTCGTCGGTGAGGAGGCGCCCGACGGTGTCGGTGCTCAGGCCGCTGCGGAGGGCCAGGTCGGGGACGCCGAAACCGGTGGTCCAGATGGTGACGGCGCTGTGCAGCGTGTGGCCGCCGCTGAGGCGGACGACATCGCGAGCCACTTCGATCACCTTCGCTTCGGGTCCTTCGAGGACGGTCACGCCGAGGGTGGCCAGGCGCTTGGCGACCGAGCGCCTGCCGCGCGGATGCAGATATGGGCCGAGCACGTCGCCGCAGATCAGCGTCACGTTCCGGCCCTGCTCGGCCAGCTCGGCGGCGGTCTCGATCCCTGTAGGCCCGGCGCCGACCACCGTCACCGGGGCAGTCATCGGCGCGGCGTCGATCACCTGTCCCAGGCGCTGTGCCTGCTCCAAACTCGCTATTGGATAAGCGAATTCGGCTGCACCCGGCACCCGAGGCTCAGCGCTTCCGCTACCGACCGCGTAGATCAGATAGTCGTAGCCGACCGCGCCGCCACCGGCCAACACCACCCGATGCCCGTCGGCATCGATCTCGGTCACCGAGTCGACCACCAGCCGGACATCGCTACCCAGCACATCGCCGTACTCGGCAACCGCGTCGTCGGACCCACCCACCAGCTGATGCAACCGAATCCGCTCGACGAACTTCGCTCGTGGATTGATCACCGTCACCGCCACGTCGTCGCGCTGCGTCAGCCGATTGGCGGCCATGACCCCCGCATATCCGCCGCCGACCACAACCACGTCGATCTTCTCGCTCATCGGTGTCTCCTTCGCCTCACAAGGGTTCGGCCATAAGACGCCGCGCGAGCGATTCTTGTGACAGGGCGTGACGCAGGTCACGCTCGCGAGGCGAACGGCCTATTGCCCGCGCAACCCAGTGACGAGGAGGGCGACCATGCGGCGGGGGTTGTAGCGGGGGTTGTTTCCCGCTCCGATGCACAGGTTGCCGACGGCGCGCAGGAACTCGTAAGGGTCGGTGCCGGAGATGATTTCGCCTGCGTCCGTGGCGGCTTCGAGGAGCTGGGCGCAGGTGGGGATGAGACGGTCGAGGAAGTAGGTGTGCAGGGTTTCGAAGGCGGCGTCATCGGACTGGAGTGCTTCGGCGAGGCCGTGTTTGGTGACGAGGAAGTCGACGAACAGGTCGATCCAGGCGGTGAGGGCGGCGTGTGGGGAGTCGCCGGAGGCCAGGAGGGCGGGGCCCGCTGCGGCGCAGGCTTCGACCTGGTGGCGGAAGACCGCGACGATGAGGTCGGCGCGGGTGGGGAAGTGGCGGTAGATCGTGCCGACGCCGACGCCCGCCGCTGCGGCGATCTCGCGCACCGGGACGTCGACGCCGGACGCGACGAAGGTCGCGGCGGCCGCGTCGAGCAGGGTCTGCTGGTTGCGCCGGGCGTCGGCGCGCTTGCGAGGCGCCGCGGGTGCGCTGTCGTTGTCGGCCACTCTGCCTCCGGGTTGGCAAGCGGAACAATGTTCCGTATGTTGATTAGCGGAACGTGGTTCCGTTTGTTCAGGATGTCAGATCCGGCGACCTGAACCAAGTCGCACAGCTCATGAAGGAGCAGCTCATGCAGTACCGCAGCCTCGGTCGCACCGGCGTGCAGGTCAGCAGTCTCGTGCTCGGCGCGATGAACTTCGGCCAGTTGGGCAATTCCACGCAGGACGAGGTCACCGCCATGGTCGACGTCGCCATCGACGGCGGCATCAACCTCATCGACACCGCCGACATGTATGGGCAGGGCGAGTCGGAGGAATTGATCGGCAAGGCCATCGCCGGACGCCGCGACGACATCGTGCTGGCCACGAAGGCGAGCATGCCGATGGGGGAGGAGCGCAATCACCGTGGCGGTTCGCGTCGCTGGCTGGTCACCGCGCTCGACGACAGCTTGCGCCGCCTCGGCGTCGACCACGTCGACCTCTATCAGATCCACCGCTGGGATCCGAGCGTCGGCGACGAGGAGACGCTGTCGGCACTGACCGACCTGCAGCGGGCGGGCAAGATCCGCTACTTCGGCTCGTCGACGTTCCCCGCGTACCGCATCGTGCAGGGGCAGTGGGCGGCGCGGGAACATCGCCTCAGCCGGTATGTCACCGAGCAGCCGAACTACTCGATCCTGCAGCGCGGCATCGAAACCCATGTCCTGCCGGTCACCCAGGAATACGGGCTCGGTGTGCTGGTGTGGAGCCCGCTTGCGTCGGGCTGGCTGTCGGGCGCGATCCGAGCCGACCGCGAGATCGCCACCAGCCGTGCGGCATTCATGCCGCATCGCTTCGACACCACCATCCCGGTCAATCAAGCCAAGATGAACGCCGTCGAACAGCTGGCCGAGGTCGCCGACCAAGCCGGGCTGACCATGATCCAGCTCGCCCTCGGTTTCGCCACTGCCCACTCGGGTGTCACCAGCGCCATCATCGGCCCACGCACCATGGCGCACTTGCACTCTCAGCTCGCGGCCGCGGACACCGTCCTTCCCGCCGACGTCCTCGACGCGATAGATGCCATCGTCGCCCCCGGCGTCGACCTCGCCCCCGGCGAAAAGCACGACACCCCACCGTCACTGCTCGACGCGTCGCTGCGCCGCCGCTGAGCGCTCAGGCGAGGAGTTCGCGGGACAGGGTGGTGGCCCACCAGGTTTCGACGCGGTCCGGTGGCCAGCCGCGTTCGGTGGTGAGGGTGGCGTAGACATCGATGGTGCACAGGGCGGCGTAGATGTCGACGGAGGTGGCGAGGTCTTCGCGGAGGGTGCCGTCCGGCCAGGAGGTGAAGACCTGGATGCGGGTGTCGTCGGCGCGGCGGCGGGCGTCGAGGTAGGTGGTGGCCAGGTCGGGTTCGGTGCGGGCGGCCTCGCGGACCAGGGCGATGACGTCGGCGGCGCGTTCGAAGAGGCGGCGGTCGTACCCTGCCATGGCGGCGAGCTGGCGGGGTGGGTCGCCCGCGGCGGCTTCGAGCTCGGCGAGCATTCGCGGGGCGTCGGCGGACAGATCCGCGGCATCGACGATGGCCTGGACCAGGCCGGTCTTGTTGCCATATGCCGAGTACACCGTGGGGACGGAAACGCCTGCCTCGCGGGCGACTTCGCGGACGGTCGTCGCGTCCCAGCCCTGGGCGACGAACAGGCGGCGCGCGGCCTGGGCGATCTCGACGCTGGTTGCCTGGGCTTGCAGGGTGCGGCGCAGTGAGTCGTAGCGGCGGCGCGGTGGCTCGCTGGACAACGGTTCCCCTTTCGTTTTACGGTCACTATATTCAAAATATGAGCGATAAAGCTAATATCTCGAGCGGGTCCAGGTTCCAGCGGGTCGCCGGCCTCGCGGGAATCGTGTTCGTGCTGGTCATCCTGGGCGCGAACCTGATTCTGGTGCCCGCCGGACTCCCCACGCCCGGCACGGACTCCGGCGAGGCGGCCACCTTCTTCGCCGATCATCGTGGCCTGGTCGCCGCCGCCATGGCGCCGACACCGCTGGCCTGGTTCTGTGCCGTGCTGTTCGGCGCCGGCGTGCTGACAGTGCTGCGGCCGGTCGAACGTCGGGCGGGCACGGCGTGGTCGCTCGTCGGTTTCGCCGGATTGCTGTTGCAGAACGCCACCTTCACGGTGATCGTCGGAATCCGCTACGCCCTGGGGATCTCGTCCGAGGGTGGTGCGCTGTGGGCTCTTCATGACGCGCTGCTCGCGCTCAACGGAACCTTTCTCGCGCTGGCGCTTGTCGGTCTGACGATCGCCGGACGCCTCGGCGGCCTCGTCCCGCGCTGGCACGCGCTGATCGGATTCCTCGCCGCCGCACTGCAATTCACCGCCGCGACGATCGCGCCGGTCGTCATCGACGAGAAGGGCCCGCTCGGTCTGATCGGCCTGTCCGGCTGGCTGCTGTGGACGATCTGGTTCGCCGCGTACGGCATTGCCCTGCTGCGGTTTTCGCCGAGCACCGACAGCGCGGTAATCGCGCTGTATATTTTAAAAATATAAGAT
>NZ_JBHXMY010000495.1:0-4478 GCF_042720195.1 Nocardia sp. NPDC058497
TACTACCAAGCATCAACATCTTTCGCGAAGCCGCCGTGCTCGACAGTTCTCATGGATCCGCGTTGAATCCGGTCGAAACTGTGGGGTTTCTGTGGGGCGCTAGCGCTCAGCCTTGCCCGCTAACGGCAACGACGCGGGTGATGAATGACAGTCGATGGCCCGAATCTCCGCCACCGCATGCCGACAGCGTGGTCGGTTCAGCTCTGGGCTCATCCCCGCTCGCGTGGGGAGCACAACCTCGGCGACGTCATCGCCTGGGAACGGCGCTCACGCCGCAGGCTTGGTCAGGGTCGCTGGGATACCCGCTCTTCGCCGCCGCCGAGCCGTGGAAGGGCGCGAGCTTCAGTGGCCCCCTGGACGACCGGCGCCGGGCTCGTGCGCATCAGCCACAGCGCAGCGGTGAGCGTCAGCACCCAGCCGATCACTTCGATCAGCAGATGATCTGTCGCGTTGGGGACCGATTGCAGCAGGTAAACCCGGACGCTGTTGATCGCTCCGTGCGTCATGACTGCCGGCCAGACACTGCCCGACCGCCAGCGAAGTGCGAGCAGCAGCGGCGCCCACGGCAGCATGCCCGCGAAATAGATGACGATGTCCCACGGTGGACGGTCTCCGATGACGGCAATCACCGGCAGGTGCCAGACGATCCAGACCGAACCGCTGACAAGGGCCAGCGGCCAGAATCTCCAAGACGCTGCGCGGGTCACCAGCCAGCCGCGCCAGCCGAACTCTTCGCCGACAGCGAAGACCGACTGCATGAGGAAGACCGGAACGACCCAGACTGTCGCCGCCAAGATCTGGTCGAGCGGGTTGAGCGGCCAGATCCCCACTGCCAGTGCGATGCCGGCCTGGATGGCGGCGATCGCGGTGATGAGGCCGATGCCGAGGCCGGCCCACATGGGTGTGCCGCGCCACCCGGTGGCGAATGTCTCTCGGAACGTTCCGGGTCGTCGGGCCAGCCACATGATGATCGCAGCGAGCAGCGGGGTCAGTTGCAGGATCGGAACGATCAGGTTGTCGAAGTCCGTGGAGACGAGCCGAAAGACCATCGGAACGGACAGCGCATAGCACAGCACGATGGCGATCGCGAAGAACCACGCGACATCGGTGACAGTCGATCCGGGAGAACTGCAGCGCGCACGGACTGTCGTCATGGCTGCCCACCGCGCCTGACAACAGAATCCCTGCCTACCCACCTTCGCTTCGATCGCGACGTCGACAACCGGCCACGCATACCAGAATTCGTTGTTGGAGAACAGGAATCTTGGTTCATGCACGGACCGTAGCAACAGGTTTCGGTCTCCGGATCCCGGAAAGACCCGGAAGTTCACCCTGAAAGGGCCCTTACCCGACATCCCGCGCCGATGAACCTGGCACGTGACCAGCACGGCCGAACTCTCCCACCGGCAGCTCGACCTCCATGCCGAATCACTCCGAGCAAACGCGGCTTTCACACGACTCTGGACCGAGGGCCGCGGGTCGCCCGCCATCGCCGCAGCGGTTCAGCAGCGACACCACGACCTCGCCCAACGCATGCACGCAACCGCGCTGGAACTAGTCCTGGCACCCACGCACACCCCAGCCCGGACGACTGACTCGCCCGGGGCGACCGGACCCCACGGACCCACGCTGCAATCTGCACCCGCTATTCGGCTCGCACGCGTCTGGTGTCGTATGCCCACATCGCGATCTCGACGCGGTTGCGGGCGCCGAGCTTGCTCATCAACGATGCGACGTGGGTCTTGACCGTGCTCAGGCCGACGAAGAGCTCGATGGCGATCTCGGTGTTGGTCCGGCCGCGTGCCACCAGCGCGAGCACCTCCTCCTCGCGCTCGGTGAGCGGGTCGATGGGCTGGACCGGTACCACCGGCGCCTGGTCGGCGAAGGTCGCCAGCAGCCGGCGGGTGACGTTGGGGGCGATCACGCGTCCCCGTTGGCCGCCGCGTGGATGGCCTGCACGAGGAGCTCCGGCCCGGCGTCTTTGAGCAGGAAGCCGCGGGCGCCGGCGCGTAGGGCGCCGAGGACGTACTCATCGAGGTCGAAGGTGGTGATCACGACGACTGCCATCGGGTCCGTGACGCCTGGCCCGGCAAGGCGTCGCGTCACCTCGATGCCGTCGAGCCCGGGCATCCCGGATGTCGACCAGGAGGACATCGGGACGCAGCCGGGTCGCCAGGTCGAGCGCTGCGAGCCCGTCTGCCGCCTCCCCCACGACCTCGAGGTCGGGTTGCGCGCCGAGGATCATCACCAGCCCGGTCCGGACCAAGTCCTGGTCGGCGGCTACGACCACACGAATGCTCATGCCGGCGCCTCCACCGGCAGCACCGCCTCGACCACCCAACCACCCTCGGGCCCCGGCCCCGCCGACAGCGATCCGCCGAGGAGCTGAGCGCGTTCAGCCATGCCCAGCAGGCCGAATCCAGGCTCCGGGACCGGCCCCCGCTCGGTCTGTCCATCGTCGCTGACCCGCCGCCTGACGGCGTCGCCGTCCCGGCGTACGTCGATCCCGACGCGGGTCGCGCTCCTGGCGTGCCGTACGGCGTTGGTCAGCGACTCCTGCGCGAGCCGGTAGAGCGCGGCGTCCACGGGTCGTGCCAGCCGCGTCAACGAACCGTCCAGCGAGACCTCGACGGTGGGCGTCGCGTCGGCGCGCGCCAGAGCAGGCAGGTCCGCGACACCCAGTTGTGGTGAGTAGGCGACGGCTTCCTCCTCACGCAGCACCCACACCATGGATCTCATCTCTGCCAGGGTTCGCGACGCTTCGGACTCTATTGCGGCCAGGACCTCGGCAGCAGGCTGGAGCCGGCCCAAACAACTCGACAACCCGGTCGCATCGACGATCGTGCTTGCCGACCGTGTGCTCGATCGGGCGCTGCGCCGCACAGAATAGCGCGGGCAGCGCATCGACGGCGACCGCGTGCTCGTCCGCCACCTCCACCTGCGCGGGGACCACCCGTTATCTGATCGGGGTGAAGCCGGCGCCGACGCCACCCTGGGCCGCGAGATCCGCCAGCACGCCGCCGATTCCGGTGAACTGGACGGGGGCCCAGACGCGCATCAGGTTGATCGAGGAGGCGATGCCGACCAGCGCCGAACCCACGTAGGCAGGACCACCGGAATCGCCCGGGAAGACCAGCTGCCAGGACCGCACCGCGTTGCGGTCGCGTTCCAGCACCTTGCCGCAGGTGTGCTCGGTGACCTGGCCGTACTTGCACAGCAGCTGTCTGGGATCGGGGTAAGGGGTGATGCGGTCGACGCGATGGCCCTCCGGGGTGAGGTTGGTGGGCGTGACGACCTTGGGGTCGAGCTTGATCACCGCGTAGTCGAGCTGGGCGTCCTCCCCGAAGAGCTCCGAAGGCCACGTGCTGGACCACGCCGCGAAATTCCCGACCTGTCGGCCGCCGACGCTCACGCGCTGGTGCGGGACGCGCATGCAGTGCCCGGCGGTCAGCGCGACAAGGTTGCCGTGGTTGTCGGTGCCGACGGAGGCGATGGTGCAGGTTCCGATCGAGGTTCCCGGGCCGACGACGACGTGGTCGTCGGCTTGTGCCTGAACTGCGGGCAGGATGGCAAGACCGAGGGCGCAGAATGCAGCGGAGATGGTTTTCTCGAGATTCACGAGTGTTCCCTTTCTCGACAATGCTCAGCTGTGATGGCGGCCCGCCATCCGGGCCGGGTCACGGGGGAACCGGTGCGGATATTTTGCGGGCTCACCGGTTGGTTCGGGTCGGTCGGCATGGCCGGCATCGCCATGGTTTCGTCGAACTCATCCGCACATCCCAACGCGGCTAACTGCGTAGATGATCAACTACATGCTCGAAGAAGATTACTCGATGCCCGGTGGCGGTGAACGGGCCATCGGGGTGATCGCGGCTGACAGGCGCTTCTTGGCCGAGACGACCGCATGCCGACTTTCTCCGGCAATGCTGCAATCAGCCGATTGAATCCCCCCGGCATGTCCGGAGACTTACTGATGTGACAGCCCGGCCAGGTGCTGGGCTGGGTGTTGAGCGTAGTAGGCGGCCTCCATCTCCGCCGGCGGCACGTCGCCGCAATACTGGTAGAGCCGCCGGTGGTTGAACCAGTCGACCCATTCGGCGGTGGCGAACTCGACCTGGTCTGCGTTGCGCCACGGACCCCGTGGTTTGATCAACTCGGTCTTGTAGAGGCCGTTGATCGTCTCGGCGAGGGCGTTGTCGTAGCTCGATCCCACCGCGCCTACGCTCGGCTGAATCCCAGCCTCGGCGAGACGCTCAGTGAAGGCAATCGAGGTGTATTGACTGCCCCTATCTGTGTGGTGGACAACATCTGTCACGTCCCAGCCCGCTCTCTCACGGGTCCATATCGCATGCTCGATCGCCTCGAGCACGAGCGCGGTCGTCATCGTAGTGCCGGTGCGCCAGCCGATGATCCTGCGCGCGTAGGCGTCGATCACGAACGCCACGTAGACCCAGCCGGACCAGGTCGACACATAGGTC
>NZ_JBHXMY010000496.1:0-4447 GCF_042720195.1 Nocardia sp. NPDC058497
GCGCTCCCGATTCTCCCCCGCGCGTCCCCCCCCCCCGGGGACAGGAGGGGCCGCGACCTCGAGCGCGCCAGCGCTCCGACAACTCAGTGGCCGAGGTAGGCGGACATGACGGCGGGGTCGGTGAGCAGGGCGGAGCCCGCTCCGGTCTTGGTGACCTCGCCGGTTTCCAGGATGTAGGCGCGGTCGCTGCGGGTCAGTGCCTGCTGGGCGTTCTGCTCGACGAGCAGGACCGTGGTGCCCTGGCGGTTGATCTCGCTGATGATCTTGAAGATCTGCTGGATCACCATGGGTGCCAGACCCATCGACGGCTCGTCGAGCAGCAGCAGCTTCGGGCGGGCCATCAGGGCACGACCGATGGCCAGCATCTGCTGTTCACCGCCGGAGAGCGTGCCGCCGACCTGCTTGCGGCGTTCGGCCAGGCGCGGGAACAGTTCGAAGATCCAGTCCAGCGTCTGCTGGTACTCGGACTTCTGCTCGAACGGCCTGCCGTAGCAACCCATGTCGAGGTTCTCCGCCACGGTCATGCCGGGGAACACGCCGCGTCCTTCCGGCGCCTGGATCAGGCCGTGGACCACCCGGTCGTGGGCCTTCATCGAGGTGATGTCCTTGCCCTCGAACAGGATCTTGCCCGAGGTGAGCGGCAGCAGACCCGACAGCGCGCGCATGGCGGTCGTCTTGCCCGCGCCGTTGGCGCCGAGCAGGGTGATCAGCTCGCCCTGGTCGACCGACAGCGAGATCCCGTGCAGTGCTTCGATTCTGCCGTAGTTCACGACCATGTCGCGCACCTCGAGCAGCGGCACCTTCTGCTCGACGACGGGTTCTTCCTGCGCCGCTTCCACCACGACGGCGGGGGCCTGGGTGGGCGCCGCCTCAGCCGCGGCGGCGGCACCGGCCTCCTCGCGCACCTCGTCGACCGAGTCCGCGTCGGGCACACCGAGATAGGCCGCGATGACGGCCGGATCCTCGCGCACCTGGGCGGGCAGGCCGTCGGCGATCTTGCGCCCGAACTCGAGCACCACGATCCGGTCGGTCACGCCCATCACCAGGCGCATGTCGTGCTCGATGAGCAGCACGGTGTAGCCGTCGTCGCGGATCTTGCGGATCAGATCCATCAGCGCCGACTTCTCGCTCGGGTTGAACCCGGCGGCCGGTTCGTCCAGGCACAGCAGCTTCGGCTCGGTCGCCAGCGCTCGCGCGATCTCGAGTCTGCGCTGGTCACCGTAGGAGAGATTGCGTGCCTTCTCCACCGCGCGGGGCGCGATGCCGACGAACTCGAGCAGCGCCATGCCGCGTTCGATGGCGTCGCGCTCCTCGCGCCGGTGCTTCGGGGTGCGGAACACCGCGCCGGGCACCGAGGTGGTGTGGCGGGCGTCGGTGCCGACGACCACGTTCTCCAGCGCCGTCATCTCCCCGAACAGCCGCACGTTCTGGAACGTGCGCGCGATGCCGAGGCGGGTGATCTCGTTGCGCTTGGTCTTGGCCAGCGGCCTGCCGTCGAAATGCACACTGCCGCCCGCCGGCTTGTAGACGCCGGTGATCGCGTTGAAGCAGGTGGTCTTGCCCGCGCCGTTGGGGCCGATCAGGCCGAGGATCTCACCGCGGCGGATCTCGAAGCTGACCCCGTCCAGCGCGGTCAGACCGCCGAACTTCACCGTCAGGCCGTCGGTGCGCAGCAGCGCCTCGCCCACCTCGGTGTCGATCGCGCGATGCGGCGCGACCACCTCCGCGACCGTCTCGGCATCGCCGAGTTCGGGCAGCACCGCGGTGACGTCGACATCGCCTGCCGGTTCGACCTCCGGCGCCGGCTTGTACCCGGGCGCCATGTCCTCGTTGTCGAACAGCGCGTCTCCCGCACCCGGCCCGGTCATCGCCCTGCTCCGATCAGTTCGGCCGCCGGCTTGCGCACGACCGCCTGGTACACCTGCCTGCCGTAGGTGAGCAGCTTCTGCCGTACCGGGAACAGACCCTGTGGCCGCAGAATCATCATCACCACCAGCGCGATGCCGAAGTAGAAGTACTTCAGGTCACCGAGCGTCTGCGCGCCGCCCTTGCGGAACAGCAGCACGCTGCCGAGCAGCAGCAGGCCGAAGACCACCGCGACGATCGACACGGTGATCACCCCGCGTCTGGCCCACACGCCGAGCGCGTCACGGCGCCACCGCCACAGCAACCACAGGCCGACCAGCAGCGCGATGTCGAGCCCGAGCAGCAGATAGCCCGTCGACTCGCTCGACACCAGCTGCACCGACTGCAACCGCATCGGCAGATACGCGATGAGGAAGGCACCGACGATCACGCCGAGTTTGTTGCCCGAGCCACCGAGCACGACCGCGCACAGGAACAGCATCGACAAGATGATGTCGAACTGCTTCGGATTCACATAGGTGACCTGACCGGCGTACATGGCGCCCGAGAGGCCACCCACGGAGGCGCCGATCACGAAGGCCCACAGCTTGAACTTGAAGGTCGGCACGCCCATGATCTCGGCGGCGTCCTCGTCCTCGCGGATCGCGACCCAGGAGCGGCCGACCCGGCTGCGCTCGAGGTTGCCGATGATCAGCAGCACCACCACGACCAGCGCCATACCCAGCCAGAACCACCAGGTGCCGTTGTTCGCCCGCTGCAGCGGGTTCGAGCTGTCGGGATCACCGAGGTTGCCCGGAGAGAAGTAGCCACCGGGATGTGCTTGCGATTCGCCGACTTCCGGGTAGGCGATCTTGGACAACCCGAGGCTGCCGTTGGTCAGTTCCTCGAGGTTGTCGGCCATCAGGCGGACGATCTCACCGAAGCCCAGCGTCACGATCGCCAGATAGTCGCCGCGCAGCCGCAGGGTCGGCGCGCCGAGCACGAGACCGGCGAACGCGGTCAGCGCGACCGCGATCGGCAGGCACGCCAGCCACGCCCAGCTGGGATTGAGCCAGCCGCCGTCGGTCTGGTTCCACGGACTGTTCGGGCTGGTCAGCAGGCCGACGGTGTAGGCGCCGACAGCGTAGAAACCGACATAGCCGAGGTCGAGCAGACCTGCCTGGCCGACGACCACGTTCAGGCCGATGGCGATCAGCGCGTACATCGCGAACTGCGCCATCACGCCGCCGAAACTCACACCGGGGGTATCGATCAGCGGGGGCGGGTACAGCGGCAGGATCACCAGCACGGCGATGACCGGGATGCCGACGGCCCATTGGCCCGGCCGGGACAGCCCGTCCCACCAGTCGCGGATCGCGTCGCCGAGGCCCCGCCGATCCTGGTTCGCCACCGGGGTTTTCGTCATGTCGGTCATGCGCGCGCCCTCCCCAGGCTCTCGCCGAGGATGCCGGTCGGCCGGAACATCAGCACGGTCACCAGCAGAACGAACGCGACCACGTCACGCCATTCGTTGCCGAACAGGATCTGCCCGTATTGCTCGGCGACGCCGAGGATCATGCCGCCGAGCAGCGCGCCGCGCAGGTTGCCGATACCACCGAGCACCGCGGCGCTGAACGCCTTGATACCGAGGATGAAACCGCCGGAGAAGATGATGCCGGTGGGAATGTAGAGCGTGTAGAGCATCGCGGCCGCACCGGCGAGCAGACCGCCGATGAGGAAGGTCAGCACGATGACCCGCTCGCGCGAGACGCCCATCAGGGTCGCGGTGTCGGGGTCCTGGGCCACCGCGCGGATGGCGCGGCCGAACTTGGTTCGGTTGATGACGATCTCGGTGGTGATCGCGAGCACGATGGCCGCGGCGAAGATCACCAGCGCCACATTGGTGACCTGCGCGCCGAGGAAGCTGAACTGTACCTTCGGCTCGACGAGCCGGATCCCGGTCTGGGCGTTGGAGCCGCCGAGACCCGGCTTGATCTTGGGCAGGATGTAGTGGACGAACTCCTGGATCACGAACGACATGCCGATCGCGGTGATCAGGAACGCCAGCGGTTTGGCTCCGCGCTTGCGCAGCGGGCGGTAGGCCACCCGTTCGAGCCCGATCGCGGCGATGCCGGAGACCAGCATGCCGAACAGCATCGCCAAGCCGAGATAGGTCACCGTCAGGACCACGCCCTGGGAATACGCGTTGCCGCTGGGGGCGAAGCCGAGCAGCTCCAGCCCCACGTAGGTACCGAACATGCCGAGCATGAAGATCTCGGAATGCGCGAAGTTGATCAGTCGCAGCACGCCGTAGACCAGGGTGTAGCCGACGGCGACCAACGCGTAGATCGATCCGTAGGTGAGTCCGTCGACGGTCAATCGCCAGAACTGGTCGATCACCCCGGAGACGTTGAAATCGATGGACCCCTCGGCCAACAGGGTCACACCGAGCGATGCCGCTGATGTCATTTTTTCTCTCGCGTCAGGCGAGCGGCGCGCGGTGCATCCGCCATAGCCACCCAAAAAACCTTAGGGGGGACACACTATACCACGTAAAAACACAAAGGGAGGTTTGGGCAGTCTCCCGGGCACCCCCACAATT
>NZ_JBHXMY010000497.1:0-4438 GCF_042720195.1 Nocardia sp. NPDC058497
GACAGCCGCAGGCAGGCGCCCAGGGGGGTAGGCGCGCGTACCTGAGGCTCTCGGTTGTCCAGGGGGGGTAGACAACCGGGCCGGGCGCCGAAGCGCCGAGGACCACTGTACACAAAAGTTGGACTTTTGCACTAGTAGATCCCTAAAAACTCCAAGATTCCGAACATTGAGTCTGTTTTGGTCCCCCTATCCAGACGGCCGGGTTGCCCAGACCCCAACAAACTCACAGGTCAAGACCTGGGAGGTGAGACTCACTGCCGGTAACTGGACAAGAAATTGCCGAACCGCTCGATCGCCACCGCCAGATCCCGCGCCCACGGCAGCGTCACGATCCGCAGATGATCAGTGGCCGGCCAGTTGAACCCGGTGCCCTGCACCATCAAGATCTTCTCCTGCAGCAGCAGATCCAGCACGAGCTTCCCATCGTCGTGGATCTCGTGCACGTTGGGATCCAGACGCGGGAAGGCGTACAGCGCGCCACGCGGCTTCACACACGACACCCCCGGGATCATGTTGAGCCGTTCCCACGCCACATCGCGCTGCTCGAGCAGCCGCCCGCCGGGCAGGATCAGATCCTCGATGCTCTGATGCCCGCCGAGCGCCACCTGAATGGCGTGCTGCGCCGGCACGTTCGGGCACAGCCGCGACGAGGCGAGCAGGTCGATGCCCTCGAGGAAACCGGCGGCGTGATCCTTCGGCCCGGTGATCGCCAGCCAGCCCGACCGGTACCCGGCCACCCGATACGCCTTGGACAGGCCGTTGAACGTCAGGCACAGCAGGTCGGGCGCGAGCGAGGCCAGCGAGACGTGCTTGGCGTCGTCGTAGAGGATCTTGTCGTAGATCTCGTCGGCCAGCAGCAGCAGCCGGTGCTTGCGCGCCAGGTCGACGATCTGCTGCAGCACCTCCGCCGAGTACACCGCACCCGTCGGATTGTTCGGGTTGATCACCAGCAGAGCCTTGGTCTTGTCGGTGATCTTGGCTTCGATATCGGCGATATCGGGCTGCCAGCCGTTGGCCTCGTCGCACAGGTAGTGCACCGGGGTGCCGCCGGCGAGGCTGGTCATGGCCGTCCACAGCGGGTAGTCCGGGGCCGGGATCAGCACCTCGTCGCCGTTGTCGAGCAGCGCCTGCATGGTGACGGTGATCAGCTCGGAGACGCCGTTGCCCAGGTAGACGTCGTCCACGTCGAGCTCGGGGAAGCCGGGCACCAGCTCATACCTGGTGACGATCGCGCGCCGCGCCGACAGGATGCCCTTGGACTCGGAGTACCCCTGCGCGTACGGCAGCGCCGCGATCACGTCACGCATGATCACATCGGGCGCCTCGAACCCGAACGGCGCCGGATTGCCGATATTCAGCTTGAGAATGCGGTGGCCCTCGGCCTCCAGCCGCGCTGCCTGTGCGTGTACCGGCCCACGGATCTCGTAGACGACGTCCTGCAGCTTCTTCGACTGCTCGAGGACGCGCGGCGGCACATGCGGCGTTTGAGGACTCACCCTCCAATGGTGCCATCCGCCGCAAACCGGTTCTCGCCGCACCGCCCCTCATCTGCCTGGTGGCAGGCCCGCGGCGGCCGTGGCGCCGCAGAATTCCTCGATCCGCTCGTCGAGCTGGCGCGCCTCGAAGGCGTCGCGATAGGCGGGCGCGGCGATGCGGCGCCGGACTCCGATCAGCCGCTCGCCGAGCTGGGCGATGCGGCGGTCCTCCGGCATGCCGAGGACGGGCCGCAGGGCGTCGGCGGCGCCGTCGATGCTGCCGTTGATGAGGTGGGCGGCGGCGTTGTCGACCCGGGCCAGCGATTCGGCGCCGTAGGAACGCTGCAGCGGGGGGCCGCTCGAGTACAGCGTGATGGCCCGTTCGGTGGCGGCCAGCGCCTGTTCGGCCCGGCCGAGCTGGATGCAGGTGGCGCCCGCGTAGTAGGCGGCCTTCGGCGCGCCGAAGCCGAACACGCCGCCGATCTCGTCGTGCAGTTCGTCGCGCCGGTCGCTCACCACGGCCTCGGCCGCGCGCAGACAGCGGTCGGTGTCGGTGTCGCTGCCCAGCCGCGCCCACACCCTGGCCTCGATATTGAGCAGCCGCACCCTGGCCAGCCCCTGACCTGCGAATTCCTGTCCGCTGCGCGCCAATTGGACCGCGTTGCGCGGCCGGTCCGACCAGTTCTCGATGAGGGCGTGCATGCCCCTTGTCCACGCGCGTAAGCCGTTGTGCCCGCTCAGTTCGGCGTAAGCCCAAGCGGCCCTGATCTGTTCGCCCGCGGCGTCGAGGTAGCCGAGGTCGGTGCTCGCGTTGGCCATCAGACCCGACAGCGTGCCCGCGAGCAGGTAGAGGTGACTGGTGTCGACCGGCTTCTGCTGCCCGTCGAGTAGTCGGTACACCCGGCGGCGCACCCGCAGCATCTCCACCATCATCGGCGCCGGCGCGGCGTGCACGTATTCGTTGGCGATGCGCCGGACGTCGGCGTCGAGCTGGGCCAGCGTCGTCGCGCCGACATTGGTGCTCTCCGCGGCGGCCGCGTGCTCGCTGGCCTCGTGCGCAGCCGCCATGATCAACTCCCTCTCCGACATCACCTCGGGCACAGCGCCTTTGATCGCACCGGCGTCGACGAAGGCGAGCAGGTCGGCGTCGGCGCCGGTGGGCGCCAAAAGAGTAGAGAAACGTGCGCGGACCACGTCGTCGGACCGAGCCAGCGACGTGTCGAGCGCGGCTTGATTCACCGGCCGCGGGCGCACGCGCTCGCCACCGGCCTCCCACTTCGACACCAGCCGTTCGTGCACGCCGAGATGAGCCGCGAACTCCCGGATGCTCATTCGTTTGGCATCGCGAAGGGCTCTGGCCTCTCTGCCTGTCCACTCCCCGACCACGGCGTCACCTTTCGCGACGAACGACTGACTCCAGAGTACGAGTGCGACAGTGAGACACGCCACAGCTTCGCGGAATCGGTTGCCAGAGGCAGTGAAAGGGCGGTGCGGGGCAGTGGTCGCGAGCGCGCGCACCCGGGATCCTGAAAGGGTGGAAGCCAGAACTGTCGATGACTGGGTGTCTTGCTACCAGCGCGAATTCGGGCTACCCGTTCGCGAGCGCGGTGGCTTCGTGATGCTGCCGATCACCGATCGGCTCTGCGTGGTGCATCTGCCGACCGCGCGAGCCGAGCTGGTGCTGGCGACGCTACGGGAGCAACGCAGGGCCGGGCCGGTGCTGGCCAGGCAGATCCGCTGGAGCCTGCTCGCCGACCCCGACGCCAGGCCGCCCGCCGACGTGGCCACCGAACTGCGCGGCCTCGATATCGACGTCCCCGGCATCGGCAGCGCGGTCATGCTGCCGACCAGCCTGGGCCGATGGAGCCGCGAAGGCTGTCACTGGGTGCGCCCGCCCAGCGGCGACGACGTGTTACCGCCACTCTCGCTGGTGCTGCACCTGGCCCTGTCGCTGACTTCTCAGCGGGTCTCGACGGCGTCGAGCGAGGCGGGCGGCAACGGGAAGTTGAGGTACGACCGCGACGGTGTCGGCCCGCGCTGCCCCTGATACTTCGATCCGGCCGCGGCGCTGCCATACGGGTGCTCGGCCGGACTGGTCAGCCGGATCAGGCACAGCTGCCCAATCTTCATCCCCGGCCACAGCGTGATGGGCAGGTTCGCCACGTTCGACAGCTCCAGGGTGATGTGCCCGCTGAAGCCCGGGTCGATGAACCCCGCCGTCGAGTGGGTGAGCAGCCCCAGCCTGCCCAGACTCGACTTGCCCTCGAGCCGCCCGGCCAGGTCGTCGGGCAGCGAGCACACCTCGAGCGTCGACCCGAGCACGAACTCGCCCGGGTGCAGCACGAACGGCTCACCCGGCTTGGGCTCGACCAGACTGGTCAGCTCGTCCTGCTGCATGGCCGGATCGATGTGGGTGTAGCGACTGTTGTCGAACACCCGGAACAACCCGTCGAGCCGCACGTCGATGCTCGACGGCTGCACCATCGACTCCAGCATCGGTTCGACACCGAGCCGCCCAGCGGCGATCTCGGCCCGGATGTCACGATCGGAGAGCAGCACGCGCCCAGTTTAAGCAGCGGACGCCGCAGGTAGACCGCCCGCACCCCGCGAAGGGCCAACCCGGCGGGGTTCGCCCGTCCCCGGCCGAGGGCGATCGACATGCACCGGCTCGCCCCTCGGGTCCGCGGCTCGCCGAATCCGGCGCGCCGCTCGCGGCTACTGCGTCGGCTGCACGATGCCGGTAGGTCCGACCGGCGGCTTCAGTGTCGGCGGCTTCAGTGTCGGCGGCTTCTCAGTGGGCTGCATTCCGTCAGCCTTTCGTCGTCCCGGCCCCACCCGACCCAGCGACACCGAGCCGAAACATCGAACCGGAGAACCAGTTTCGCCGCACACACGGCCTCGCCGGATCCCGCACGACAACGCCGATGAGAATGGCGGAACCCGTCGACGCACTGTAGAACGGC
>NZ_JBHXMY010000498.1:0-4435 GCF_042720195.1 Nocardia sp. NPDC058497
CGATGTGGGAGTGGGCAGGGCGAACACCGGCCGGTCGAGCTGGTTGGCCCAGTCGGCGGCGTTGAGGGTGCCGCTGCGGATCCCGGCCTCGGGCACCACCATCCCGGCTCGGCCGAGGGCGGCGATGATCCGGTTGCGGTGCAGGAATCGGTCGCGGGTCGGGCGGTCGAACGGCGGGTATTCCGAGACCAACAGCCCTCGCTGGGTGACCTTTTCGAACAGTTCGCGGTTCGCAATGGGGTGGGCGTGGCTCAGACCGCTGGCGGTGACCACGACCGCGGACCCGTCCACGCCGAGCGTGGCCTCCAGCACCGCGGTGTCGACACCGAACGCGCCCCCGGTCACGATCGTCCACCCCTGCCGCGCGGCAGAGGAGGTGAACTGGTGGGTGGCGGCGCGGCCGTGGTCGGTGCAGTCCCGCGCGCCGACCACCGCCAGGCTGGGGGCGAGGAGTGCGTCGAGGCGTCCGGCTCCGCGCGCCCACAGCGCCACCGGTCCGTAGCGGTTGGTGTCGGGGTCGTCGAACTCGGTGAGCTGGCGACGCCACTCGGGGTCCTCGGGGGTGATCAGCCTGGCGCCGATCCGGTTCGCATCGGCGACGTCGGCTCCGGCGCGAACCGTCAGGCCGGGGGTGGCGTGGGCGAGGATGTCGGCGGCGCCGGCGGGACCCTGCGCCGCGAGCAGGACCGCGACCGCGCCTCGGTGGGTGAGGGCGGCGCGGGCCAAGATCGCCCACGCCAATTGTTGGGCCCGCTTGTCGGCGGAGCTGGATGGGTCCATGGTCGATGAAGTCCTCTCGAAGTCGGGGCCGCGGCTGGGGCTGTGGGAGGACGGTCGGTGCGTCGCTCGGCCCCGCGGTCGCGGTGAGGAGTGCGGCAACGGCGATCGCCGCAGGTGCTGGCGGGTTCAGGGCTGGCCGAGTGCGCGGCTGATGTGCTGGGCGGAGGCGAGGGCGTCGCTCACGGCGACGGCGTCGCGGTGGCGCAACGTGGTGGTGACCGTGCCGACTTTGGCCTTGTCGGCGTTGTAGACGCGGAGGGTGAGGTGGTTTTCGCCGGGACCGCCGTAGCTGATTTCGAGGGCGGCGTCGAAGGTCATCCAGTCGAAGGAGAGCCCGATCAGCCCGGATGTGCCGTAGCGGCGGCGTTTGTCTCGGCGGTGGTCGCGGATTCGAGTCAGCATCACAGGGGCACAATCACTTTCGGTCGGTGAACCGGTCGCGGCGGAATCGAACTCGGCCGGATTGGGCGCTTGGAGCACGCTCGAGGGTGGAGGACCGGCCCCGGGGACTGCAATGACACGCTGGAGGCGTGTGATGGCTCCTGTTGTGGTTGTCCACAGGGGTATCCACAACATGTGGATACGTGAGCGCGCCCCACTACCGGTGCTCGTGCCGGCAAGAGGTGAGGCAGTCCGTTGTTTAGCGAGGCCGGACCGAGCGTCAGTCAGGGATTCGCTTCGGAGTCGTCGGTGGAGTCGATGGTTTCCCACAGTTTCCGGGCGGCGATGAACGCGGCGAGCAAGTCTATCGGCTGGGAACCCTCGGAGTTCGGCGCCGGGTCGCGGACCTTGCGCAACCGCAGGAATCGCACCCCGCGAAGCGGGATACCGGTGGCCGCGGGACCGGACTCGTCGGCCGGGACGGTGAAGACGTCGTAGTCGTCGAGCCGGATCCAGGCCTCGTACCAGGCTTCGGCTGGTTTGCCCTCCCGGCCCGGCGAGGTGTTCTCGGCGGGCGCCCAGTACCGGCAACGGCACAGCGGGTCGCCGCACCGGTTGAGCGGGGTGTTACCGGCGGGGTTGTAGCGGTCGACGTGCCCGGCCAGCATCACGCACGCGCGACGGCTGTACCAGGCGCATTCGGGGTGCAAACCGGGCTCGACCGCCACGCCACGCAGGTAGTCGGACGGGCGGATCATCAACACCAGGGTGTCGTCGAGCGGTTCCCCGCACACCTGACAACGCCTATGGCGCAGGACCTCGCCAAGGCGGTGGGGGTCGATCCTGCCCCACACCGGACGGGTCCGATCCCGGTGGGCGAGAGTGATGTAGGGGACTACGAGTCCGGCCGAGATCGGCGCGTGTGCCAAGCGCGCGGGGATCGGAACACGCTCGGCCGCTGGCGGCCGGGATGTGGGGGAGTGGGGTGTGGTAGGCAAACGGGCCTCGAACCTGCTGATGCGGCACCGGGTTCGGTGTCGTCGGTGGGATTGGGGTGGGCGACCAGGACCACGGTGGTGGTCCGGTCCGGGTTGGACGGGGTTTGGACGCGCAGGTGGATCAGCGTGACCAGCGAGGCGACAGTCGGTGTTCCGGCGTTCCACGGCAGATAGCGGGTCTCGTCGAGGGCGGGCATTTGGGCGCGCAGCCAGGCGTTGAGCTGCTTGACGTCGGTGATCATGAGGTCGTGATCCACTCGTGGCCGGTGTGGGGGTTGTGCCCGTAGACCCGCACCAGCGCAGGCGGGGACAGTGTCGCGGCGATGACGGTGGCGGGCAGGACCGCGTCGTGACCGCTGTAGGCCCACGCACCACCGGCGATGACCCAGCTTTCCCCGTCCGGTTCGGCCGGCATCAACCGCCACGAGACCGCGTCGAGCCCGTCACGGATCGGGTCGGGCACCCAGTGCGGGATCGCGATGCCGTCGCGCATCTTGTGGGTGAGGGTGGCGTGTTCGACGCGCACCAATCCCATCACCGGGCGGCGCCCGAAGTCGTGGTCGGCGGTCTCGGGGAAGACGGCCAGTTTCGTGCCCGCGGCCGGTGGGTGGGCGAATGCGCTGTGCCAGCCCACGATCACGACCTCGGTCGCGGCCAGCACTGGGTGTACTCGTGCGGTCCATCGACCAGGGTCGGGTAGGTCGTCGGCGGCGAGGCTGGTCGGCATGGTCACGCCGGTTCCTCGGTTGTCGTGCGGGTGTGGCGTTGGACGGATTCGATGAAACGCAGCGGCAGGATCACCCGCTCACCGGGTTCGGTGGTCAGCACGGTGTAGCGGGAACCGACCGTGGTGACTGTCGTGGTGGGCAGGGTGTGCCCGCCGCGGGTGCGCACGGTGATGGTGTCGCCGTGGAGGTGCGCGGCGTGCAGTTCGGCGGTGATCGCTATCGACGCCGCGGGTGCCGGGCGCGCCGGTGTGGACGCAGGGGTGCGGAGTTGGGCGATCGCGGCGCGTAGCCGGTAGCGCAGCGGCGGGATAGTCAGGGGCTGGGTCATGAGCGGTGGATCCTCCTGAGAAGTCGCAGAAACGTGAACCGGCGGGCCGGTCGCGGATGATGGCGGGCAGCGAGGGCGGCGGCGAGCCGGTCGGCTTCGGTGCGGTCGAGATCGATGAGCTGGCAGCGGGTTTGACCGTCGAGGGTGTCGTGCAGGTGTAGGCGGACCCAGTAGCCGTCGGTGCTGATGTGCACGTGGGCGCCGTCGCGGTCGTGAAGCCGGAGCAGCGGGACGGGCAGATGCGGCAGTGGTGGGTGGTTCATGCCAACCTGCCGGTCTCGATCCAGGTCACCTCGTCGCTGGCCTGGTTGAAGCTGTGTTTGTGGATGCGGGCACAGCGAGGGCACTGCTTTTCGGCGTCGGGATGTTTGATCAGGCGCACCGGCGCCGAACAGCACGGTGTGGTGGTGCGGACCCGATGAGCACCCCAGACACCGGTCACCGAGGTACGGACCGGGGTAACACGGACAACTCGCGGGAGGGCGACGTGATGCATGCGGCTCCGATCGATGAAGGTGGTGGGGGCTTCGCGGCGGGTTCGAGCCCGCGCCACGCGAGACTCGGCTTCGGACGGACTGGGAAGATCACCGCACAGGGGGCGCGCCTGGCCCGCCGTCGGCGTCGTTGAGTCCCTCCCGTTGTCGTGACTGTCTGGCCGGGAAACGTTGTGCAGGTTGGAAACACATCGGTCGCACTGGCGCCAGAGGATCGGGCTGTGATCGGTGCCATGGACCTGCAGCCGTCACGACGGCGTTGGGCGTGCATACCGTTGGTCGACAACATCATTGGTTGTTGTCCCAGGAGGCGTAGGTGCCGAAATCTCGAACGCGACGTCCGAAAACGAGAAGAAGAGAACTGCGGCACAACGCGATCGCGACCGCGACCGGCACATGTATGCCGCTTGGCGCACTGGTGGCGAAAGGCTCTGAAAGGCCCCATCGAGGTACGGCCCGCGCAGACCGAGGCAGAACTCGCGAGGTTCGCCGAGTGGGGGTCGATGGCGGGGCTGAACGGGCCGGCGATCGCCGAGCGGATGATCAAGGCCCACCGGCAGCAAGTGCTCGGTGCCGCGGTGGTGCGCGGAGATACCTGGCGAGTGATGACCCGGCGCAACACCAGTTTCGAGTCATTGGTGCTGGCGCGCACGGCAGCGTTGGTCGCCCTCGACGGCGACGGCGCGGTGATCGGCGGGGTGCTGGCCGGACTCAACGCCGATGAGC
>NZ_JBHXMY010000499.1:0-4433 GCF_042720195.1 Nocardia sp. NPDC058497
GTTCCGCGATTCCGTAGAGGTTCCGTAAATATTTGCGTACCCTCGGTTTTGTGACCATCGAACTGGAGCGCCCCGGCGCGGCGGTCACCCCCGCCAACCGGGTCCACGAAATCCTGTCCTCGCACATCCTCGCGGACGGCTTCGAACTTGTGCTCGATCTGCACAACTCGCACGGCCGCAAGCTCATCGATGAGCGCGACGGCACGGCCTACCTCGACATGTTCGGCTTCTTCGCCTCCAACGCGCTCGGGATGAACCATCCCGCGCTGGCCGGCGACGAGCGCTTCCGCGCCGAACTGGCCACCGCCGCGCTGAACAAGCCGAGCAATTCCGATATGTACACCGTGGAGATGGCTCGCTTCGTCGAGACCTTCGTCCGCGTGATCGGCGATCCGCGACTACCGCATCTGTTCTTCATCGACGGTGGTGCCCTCGCGGTGGAGAACGCGCTGAAGGTCGCGTTCGACTGGAAGAGCAGGCACAACGAATCGCACGGCCGCTCACCGGAACTCGGCACCAAGGTGCTGCACCTGACCGGGGCCTTCCACGGCCGCAGCGGTTACACGATGTCGCTCACCAACACCGACCCGATCAAGACCGCGCGCTTCCCGAAGTTCGACTGGCCGCGCATCGAGACACCGCACACCATGGCGGGCCCCGACATCGAAGTGCTCGAAGCCCGCTCCATCGCGCAGGCCGCGCAGGCCTTCGCCGACTACCCGCACGACATCGCCTGCTTCATCGCCGAGCCGATCCAGGGCGAGGGCGGTGACCGGCATCTGCGACCGCAGTTCCTCGGCGCGATGCAGCGGCTGTGTCACGACAACGACGCGCTGTTCGTCCTCGACGAGGTGCAGACCGGTGTCGGGATGACCGGAACCACCTGGGCCTATCAGCAATTGGGGCTGGAGCCCGATGTGGTGGCGTTCGGCAAGAGGACGCAGGTCTGCGGCGTCATGGCGGGCGGGCGGGTCGACGAGGTGCCCGACAATGTCTTCCGGGTGCACTCCCGCCTGAACTCCACCTGGGGCGGCAACCTCACCGACATGGTGCGCACCCGGCGCATTCTCGAAGTGCTGGAACAGGATCGGCTGATCGAGAAGTCGGTGGCACTCGGGGCCTACCTGCTCGACCAGCTGGGTCAGCTCGCCGCCGCGCATCCGGACAAGGTGAGCGAGCCGCGCGGGCGCGGTCTGATGTGCGCGATCACGCTGGCCAGCCATGACCTGCGGGATCGGGTGGTGACGGCGATGCGGGAACGTCAGCATGTGCTGCTGCTGGGGACCGGGGAGCGTGGCATCCGGTTCCGTCCGCCGCTGACGGTCACCGAGGAAGAACTCGGGCAGGTCGCTGATGCGTTCGATGCCGTGCTTTCGCGAGAACATGGGTAACTCGTCGGGTACGGGCTGTGTCGGCGGCTGCGTTGCCGCCGGCCGCCCGTATTGCCTTGGTAGCGCCTGAGTCTGGCTGAATCGCGGAGAGGCGGGATAGCTAGCTTTTCGCTGTTCTAGCTTCTAGGCTTCGCATCCATGTCATTCGGATGTCAGTACGGCATGGAACGGTGCTGCGCATGAACCGCCGAACCGTGCGAATCAGACAAATTGCTACCGCCTTGCTGCTTGTCACGGCCGGCTGTTCGAACAGTGAAGCCGTGACGGTCGACCAGCCGACAGCGGCGCCCGCCTCGACCACCTCACCGACCGCCATGCCGCCGCACATGACCGACCTGCTGCCCGGGATGCCGCCGCCGCTCTCGCCCACCGACATCTACGCGGCCAACCGGGAACTCAGCCCGGCGGTCGCCGATCACCGGCCGCTGGTCTACGTGCCCAACAGCAAGTCCAACACGGTGACGGTGATCGACCAGAACACCTTCGAGGTGCTCGACACCTTCTCCTCGGGCGGTTCCGAGCCCCAGCACGTGGTGCCGTCCTACGACATGCAGACCCTCTACGCCACCAACGACCTGCCGATCGGGGGCGGCAGCCTGCTGCCGATCGATCCACGCACCGGAGCGCCTGCGGGACCGGCCATTCCGGTGCGCGACCCGTACAACATGTATTACACGCCGGACGGCAAGTTCGCGCTGGTTGTCGCCGAGGCGGACAAGTCGCTGGACTTCTACGATCCGGTGACCTGGCAGAAGCTGCACGCGCTCGCGGTGCCCGAGTGCGCCGGCGTCGACCACATGGACTTCACCGCGGACGGGCGTTTCGCCCTCGCCAGCTGTGAATTCATCGGGCGGATGGCGGTTTTCGATGTCGCGCAGCGCACGCTGATCAAGATGATCGACCTGCCGGGCGGGCGCGGCGGTATGCCGCAGGATGTGAAGCTCTCGCCCGACGGGCACGTCTTCTTCGTCGCCGACATGATGGCCGACGGCATCTACACCTTCGACGCGCATACCTTCGTCAACACCGGTTTCATCCCCACCGGTACAGGGACGCACGGGCTTTACGTGACGCGTGACTCCCAGCAGATGCTGATCACCAACCGGCACGAGGGCAGCATCTCGGTGTGGGACTTCGGCGCCAACGGACTGGTGCACAAGTGGTTCATCCCGGGTGGCGGTAGCCCGGACATGGGCAATATCTCCGCCGACGGGCGGGTGTTCTGGGTGTCGGGCAGGCACGACAACGAGGTGTACGCGGTCGACATCGTCAACTGGAACCTGTTGGCGCGCATCCCCGTCGACCACGGTCCGCACGGGTTGACGGTGTGGCCGCAGCCGGGGCGCTACTCCACCGGGCACACGGGGGTCATGCGCTAGCGGATGGCGCCCGCCGTGATGGCACCATGTGCGAATGCTCCAGATGTTGTTCGTCGGGGCCGTGCTCGGTCTCGTGCACTGGCTGTTGTACCGGCGTTTCGCGGTCGCGCCCGGCCTCGGCGTCGCCGCGCGCCGGGCCGCCGCGATCGGGCTCGTGCTGCTGTGGATCCCGCCGTTCGTCGCGGCCGGCGCGGGAAACGCCTTCTCGCCGGAGCCTGTCCGGCCGATCGTCTGGCTGGGTGAGGTCTGGCTCGCGGTCCTGTTCTATCTGGGGATCGGGCTGATAGCGATCGGGTTCGTGCTCCTCGTGGCACGCCTGCTGAAGTATCCAGACCGGCGGCGGCTGATCCGGGTGCTGTCGGCGGTGGTGATCGTCGCGTCCCTCGGCACGGTCGCCTACGGCGTGGTCGAGGCGAACCGGCTGCGGGTGGTCGAGGCCGAACTCACCTTCGCGCAGTTGCCGCGTGAGTTCGACGGTCTGCGCGTCGTCGTGGTCGCCGACATCCATGTCGGCGCCGCACGCGGGGCGGAATTCACCCGGCGGGTGGTCGAGCTGGTCAACGAGCAGCAGCCCGATGTCATCGTGCTGCCGGGGGATCTGCTCGACGGTGCGGTCGACTACGTCGGCGCCGACATCGACCCGCTGGCCGGATTGCGGGCGAAGTACGGGAAATTCGTGGTCGCGGGCAATCACGAAGGGTATGTGAACCGGCCCGACAACTGGCTCGACTACTACGACCGCTTGGGGCTCACCTCGCTGCGCAACAGCCGCGCCGCCGTGACGGTCGGGGACGCGTCCATCGATATCGCCGGGGTCTACGACTTCGCCGCCACCGATCCGGCGCCCGATGTCGCGGCCGCGCTGGCCGGGCAGGATCGAGGCCGGTTCACCGTGCTGCTCGCCCACCAGCCGTTGCAGGGGACGGTGGCGAGCGAGCACGGTGTGCGGTTGCAGCTGTCCGGGCACACCCACGGCGGGCAGATGTGGCCGCTGATGTATCCGGTGAAGTGGATCAACGGCACTGTCGCCGGTCACAGCCGGGTAGGCGAGATGCAGATGTTCACGACCCGCGGTGTGGGTGCGTGGGGACCGCCGGTCCGGGTGGGCGCGCCGCCCGATATATCGGTGGTGACCCTGCGGGCGGGCTGACGCGTCATCGGGAGGTCGAGATCGACTACCTGAGCGGGTCGACTCGGCCGCGGCTCAGGCGGGGACGGCGGTCAGTCCCAGCGCGCCTGCGACGAAACGGTGGACCGAGGCAAGGCCGGCAGCCAGCGCCTCGTCCTCGCCGGGACGGGCCCAGCCGGTGACGGTCGCGGTGTCGTCTGGTCCGGGTGTCACGCCGATCTCCGCGACCAGTTCGGCCGTCGTCGGCACGCAGACCGCCCAGGAGAAGTGGGATTCGTCTGCCCACTGGGCCGAGCGGGTTTCCACGTAGCCGGGATCGGTGATGCCACCGTCGGCCAGGGCCGGACGATCGTCGATGCGCTCGTCGGCCCGGAGAGCGCGCAGGTACCAGGCGCCGGCGTTGATCTCGATCGGTTCCACGCCAGCAGTGTATTTGGAGCGCTGGCGCGCTCGAGTTCGCATCCCCTCCGGTCCCGGGGGGGGCGGGCGGCCGTCACGTGGGGGCCGCGCGCCACAGCGCCCACCCACGCCCAC
>NZ_JBHXMY010000500.1:0-4409 GCF_042720195.1 Nocardia sp. NPDC058497
GCGGGCGACCCACCCACACACAGGGCGCGAGCGCCGGACCCCCAAACACCCACCCCGAATATCCCACACCCCCCCCCCGCGGCCAAAACCCCGCCGCCGACGACCCCGAAGCCGAAGCCGGAGTGCCGCACCGAAGGTGGATACCTGATCTGCGTCACCGGCGATCTCCTCGTCATCGTCCCCGAGATCCCGTCGTACTACGACAAGAAGTGCGGTTGCCACGTCTACACCTATCGAGCACCTTCCGGTCGCCTGTGCACCGGCTATCAGAACGGCAAGGACATCGTCTTCACCGGCTACTACCCGGAGAAGGTCAAGACCGTTGAGCAAGCGAAGGTAGCTCAGGAGGCCGGCGAAGTGATCCTGGAGACCCCACCGGCCGAGATCGTGACCGGCCGTGATCCGGGCGCGGAAGACAGCACAGTCTCGGGCTGGTGGTGGATCACCGGCGGTGTCGGCGCTGCCCTACTGGTCACCGCTGGTGTGTCGCTGCTGGTTCGCCGCGCCCGATAATGGCCATGTCTACCCTGGCGAAGGTGGCACTGTTCGGCGGGACGCTGTTGATCGGTGTGTCCGCCGCACAGGCCAGCGGGTTGCTGCAGAGTGTGCTGACGCCCGGCGTGGTCCAGACGGAGACATCGGCGCCGGAGACCACCGGGCCGGCCAGTACTCGGCCGGTCAGGCAGGTCCGGCAGTCGGCGCCGATCTGGATCGCGATCGAACCGGGCGTGCTGGGGCGGACAACGCTGAACCCGGCCGGGATCAAAGCTGTGAACGGCCGGGTGGAACCGGTCGACAACCGGCCGGTCTTCCGCACCGACAGCAACCGTCC
Source organism: Nocardia sp. NPDC058497 (assembly GCF_042720195.1). NCBI lineage: Bacteria > Bacillati > Actinomycetota > Actinomycetes > Mycobacteriales > Nocardiaceae > Nocardia > Nocardia sp. NPDC058497. The sequence continues at coordinate 833 of NZ_JBHXMY010000500.1, forward strand.
TGGAACCGATTCCAAGGGAACATCATTCATCGTCGGCCACAACTTCGACGACGGGTCCGGCACCGAGGTACCTTTCGCTGCACTGGAGCGGGTGCGGGTCGGGCACACCGTCACGGTGGGCACCGCCAACGGCACTCTCTCCTATACGGTCCAGGAGGTCTTCCGCGTACCCAAACGTGAGATAGCCCGGCGCACAGACCTGTTGGTGAACGTGCCGGGCCGGCTGATCCTCGAGACGTGCGACACCACGCCCGAAGGTGACGACACATTCGACAACCTGGTGATCATCACCCAGCTGTCGGGGGCGCAGTGAACGCACCTATCCGCGCAGCGCAACGGCGAGCTCGTTCCTGGACCGGATACCGAGCTTGAGATAGGCGCTGGACAGGTGCATCTCCACCGTCCGCAAGGTGACGAACAGCGACTGGGCGATCTCCTTGTTCGAACTGCCGCGCGCGGCAAGTTCGGCGACCCGGTGTTCGCGGCTGGTCAGGGCTTCGACACCGGTGCCCGCACGACGGCGGGGACGCCCACCCGCGGCCCGCAATTCCCCCCTCGCCCGCTCCGCCAGCCCCGCGGCGCCGCACCGGTGCGCCAGCTCCATGGCCTGGCGCAGCGGCGGGCGGGCGGCGGTTGTCCGGCCGGATCGGCGCAGGGCGCCACCGTAGTCGAGCAGAGCCTCGGCCCGCCACACCAAGGAGGGTGAGTCGGCGAGGATCTCGGCGGCGTGGTGCAGCAGGTCGAGGCCCTCGGCGTCATTGCGAAGGAGGCCGGACACCCGTAGGGCGCCACCGATCGCGCGCCGTGACTGCGCGGCGGTGGCCGCGGCGAGCGCGGCGTCGGCCAGTCCCCGTGCGCCGTAATCGTCGCCGAGCGCGGCCAGCACGGGGACAAGGGCGATGCGGGTGTCGTGGTCCCCGGGCAGCAGTCCACGTGTCGCGGTCAGCCGGTGTAGGGCGTCGACGAGATCGTTGTGCGCGGAAGCGAATTCGCCCCGCGCGGCGCGTAGTCGGCCGCGCACGATCTGTGAGCTGATCGACGTCGGCTCGGGGTCGAACTCGCCGTCGAGTCCGTTGCCGGTCAGCAGCGCGGCGGCCTCGTCGAGCCGTCCCTGATCAATGAGAACGTCGATCAGGGGGAAGACCGTGTGCTGGAAGTGGGTGTGGGTCAGCCCCTGCGCGTCGACGGCGGCCCGCAGATCGGTTTCGGCGCCCCGCAGGTCACCGCACCGATGGCGGGTGAGCCCGCGCAACCACAGCACCCGCGCGGTCCACTGCGGCGAACCGGTGCGTTCGGCATGACGTGCGGCCCGGGTGAGCAGATCCACGGCGATGCCGTAGCGCTCGGCCGCGATCAGGCAGAACGTGATGTTGGTGCGCCACAAAGGATGTCCACCGTGACTGGTCAGCGCCGGATGCGCCGCCGACTGCTCGGCCAGGTCACCCGCCTCGGCCACCGGCCCGCCCGTGGCCAGTGCGCGCCGGGCCACGAACGACAACAGCAGGCATTCGGCCGCCGACTGCGCTGGCAGCGTACCGAAGCGCGCCGCTTCGTCCTCGAATCTGGTCGGCAGGCCCGGATTACCCAGCAAGGCACCGAGTTTGGCGGCTTCCAGGTGGAGAGCGAGCTCGCGATCGTGGTCACCGACATCGTCGGCCGCGCGTTCGTAGAGGGCGATCTGGTCACGCTGACACGACGGATCGGCGTGGGTCGTCCAAGCCAGCGCGATGACGGCGCGGGCCCGGTCGACCGGGTCGACCGCGGTCTCGCCTGCCAGGCGCAGATGCAGGGAGGCGTCGCCTGCGCCGATCTCGTGCTCAGCGGTGCCGAGTTCGAACAGCAGCTGTGGGCGGTCCACCGCGGCGGGTGGTTCGTCGAGCGCGCGGCGCAGCAGGGTGGCGGCGGCGTCCGGTGCTCCCGCCGCGGCGGCCCGCTGGGCGGCGCCTCTCAGTAGCGTCACCACGTGCTGGTCACCGGACGGACTGGTGACCAGCAGATGCGCGGCGACGGCCGTGGGGTCGGCGCCCTGCGCGGCCAGCAGGCCGGCCGCACGGGCATGCAGGGCAGCGCGCTCGGCACCGGGGATATCGCCGTAGATGGCTGCGCGCACGACCGGATGCACGAACCGCAACGGTGCGCCGCGCTCGAGCACCGCGACAGCGGCCAGCGCGTCGGCCAGCACACCTGCCGCGGTCGGGTCGAGCTCGACGAGCCGCGCGCAGTCCTCGACACGGGCGCTGTCGCCGAGCACGGCGAGGGCCCGCGCGAATCCCGGTGCCGCTGCATCGATCCGGCTCACCCGGGCCAGCACCGCTGCCGCGACACGCCGGGGCGCCAGCGTCGCCACCGCCGACGGATCGAACGCACCGGCGTCGTCGCGCCGGTGCAGCGCGCCGAGCAACTCGGTGAGCAGGAACGGATTGCCCCCGGTCGCCGCCAGACACGCCCGCGCGAGGTCTTGCTGATCCTGCGCACCGAGCCTGTCCCGCAGCAGCGTCGCGACAGCGGGCAGCGACATCGGCAGCGGACGCAGCACCGCAGGCCGCGCTTCGAGCAGAAACTCCTCGACATCGCGGCGGTGGCGCTCACCACCGGGGCCCGCGGTCACCACGATGAGCGCAGGCAACCCGTCCAGACGCAAGGCCAGATGCCGCAGGAATCGCAGGGAAGGCTCATCGATCCAGCCGAGGTCGTCGATGGCGATCAGTACCGGCGATCGTTCGGCGATGTTGGCCACCAGCCAGTACAGGCCGTGCAGGGTTGCGAAGGCGACGTCACCGCCTGCCGCGGGGTCCACCGACGTGAACACCGCCTCGGCCAGACTCGCCGCACCCGACAACAACCGGGCACGTTCGCGGGGTTCGGCACGGGAAAGTCCGGCCTCGAGCAGTTGACGAACCACACCGAACCCGAAGCCACGCTCGAGCTCGCCGCCGCGCGCCGAACGCACCTCCCACCCCTTGACCTGCGCGCGCCTGCGCAGCTCGTCGAGCACGGTCGTCTTGCCGATACCCGCCGGTCCCTCGAGGAGCACGACGTGCCCCGCACCGGCACCCGCCTCGTCCAGACACGACTCCAGCCAGGACAGTTCATCGGTCCGGTCGACGAGAACGGGCGCACGGAAGAACAATTCAGCAGTCACGTCGGCGCCACCCCTGTCGCGAGCCGGTGAACACTACGATGATCACATGTGATCGGTGCGCATCGGCCGCTTTTTCGTTGTGCTACACGGGGTCTGGCCACTATCTCGTGGCAAATCGCTGAAACACGACAATGGCTCACAGAAAAGTTGTCCGCCGAGCCCGCCATGGGTTCACCATCCTGGACGCGGACTGGAACCCAGAGATGATGCCGGTCGGTGGCATCGCCCTCGCGCCCCGAACCTGCGGTGCACAGCTCACAGGAAGTCGTCGGCAGCAGCTGCGAGCTCGTGTGCCGGCGCGAGCGCGTGCGGACGCTGCGGTGCGGGCCACGCACAGACTGCATCCGAGCATCATTTCTCTTATACACATCTCCTATCCCACTATACCTTAATTCATCGCGTATGACGTCTTATTAGTGAAAAGGGGGGGGTGTT
>NZ_JBHXMY010000501.1:0-4395 GCF_042720195.1 Nocardia sp. NPDC058497
CCCGGCCCGCCGGGCGAGTTGTTGTGCTGGACGTTGACCGCCGACCACAGCATGCCCGCGATCACCACGCCCGCCAGCGCGCGCAGCGACCAGGTGCGGTGCTGATAGAGCGAGGCCAGCCGGGCGCGCGGGTTGGACTCGCGGCGCTGCGCGGCGATGGCCTTGCGGGCCAGCATCACGTCGGCCATCTCGGCCCGCTCCATCTCGGCGGTGGTCTCGCGCAGCCGGTCGGCATGGGCGGAGGCCGACTTGATCTGCTTCCAGCGCTGGTCGCGCTCGTAGGTGCGGATCTTCTCGGCGAGTTCGCGCTCGGCGCGCAGCTCGTCCTCCGACAGCGCGTCGGTCAGGGCCGGATCGGACTGGTAGGCGATGCGCCGCCTGGCCCGTTCGACCCGGACCGGCAACGCAACGACCTCGTCATCGAGCGGGTGTTCCTCGCGCATCGCAACTCCAGTTAGCAAAGGGGTTCGCCGGGTCGCGTCATTCTTGCGCATAAGGTGGCGGAGAGCACAACCGCGGGCCGGTTGGGGCCGGCCCGCGGAGGCCGGAAAACGTCTGGCGCACAACTGTGTAGCTGGTACCGCACTGTCACGGGGAGACGGTGACGACCGGGTAACCGGTCGCGCCCGGGGCCGAGGAGCTTCGTTGATCCTCCGTGGTTCGCCGTTGAACCTTGATCCCGTTTTGTGCTTCTGCTGATTGTTTCGCCGCAGGCGGGGGCGGTGTTACGTGGGTCACTCGGTGGAGTAGTCGCCGTACGTCGGTGCGCCGTCGGCGCGGTAGCTCGCGATGAGCACGCCGGTGGAGGTGGTGCGTGATTCGGTGAGGGTGAAACCGGTGGGTCGCACCGTATCGGTGAACAGTTTCTTGCCGGTGCCGAGCACCACCGGGAAGGTCAGCAGGTTCATCGTGTCGATCAGACCGGCCGCGAGCAGGGTCTGGGCGAGCGCGCCGCTGCCGTGCATCTGCAGTTCCCGGCCGGGGCGGGCCTTGAGGGCTTTCACCTCGGCCACGATGTCACCGTGCAGCAGGGTGGTGCCCGCCCAGCTCGCCTCGGTGAGGGTGCCGGTGGCGACGTACTTGGGCAGGTCGTTGAGTTTGGTCGCCACCGGGTTGTCCGGGTCGTCGATCTTGGGCCAGTACCCAGCGAAGATGTCGTAGGTGCGCCTGCCGAGCAGGAATGCGTCGACCCGGTCGAACACCGAGTCCATGAAGGCGCCGAAGTCCTCGTCGCCGTAGGGGACCGACCAGCCGCCGTGCGTGAAGCCGTCGCTGGTGTCCTCCTCCGGGCCGCCCGGCGCCTGATAGACACCGTCGATGGTGAGGAACTGGGTCAGGGATAGCTCCATGGTGACGATCCTTTCGTCCGTTTAGTCCGTCTTGCTGGTCGTTCACCCATTACGACGGGCTCACCACGCAAAACTCATCGGCGTATCCTCGCGGTGTGTCGGACTGGTGCTGCCGTTCGGTTGCTGTTTACTCGGTCCGTCAATCAGATGTTCGAGTTGTTCGAGTGACGAGTGGAAGCGGAGGAGACATGGCACTGCCTACGATGACCGCCGAACAGCGCACCGAGGCGTTGGCCAAAGCGGCTGCCGTGCGCAAGGCGCGCTCGGAACTGATCGGCAAGGTGAAGGAGGGCAAGGTCACCGTCGCCGATCTGCTCAAGAAGGCCGACAGCGATGACCTGGTCAAGAAGACCAAGGTCGCTGCGGTGATCAAGGCGCTGCCGGGTGTCGGCCCGGTGAAGGCGGCCAAGCTGATGGATCAGGCCGAGATCCCCGAGGATCGCCGCATCGGCGGGCTCGGTGCTCGCCAGCGCGCGGCCCTGCTCGACGCCCTCGAGGCCTGAGCCGAACGGTGATCCGACGCCCGTGGACGCACAGCGTGCACACCACGGGCGTCGGAATAGTTCGGCCTGATGCGGTTTCTCAGACGCAGTAGGTCAGCAGGAAATCGTTGATCCGCAGGCGCCAGCCCGGCTGTAGCTCGATGGGCAGGGTGCCGACGCGGGACCAGCGTTCGGAGTCGGGGGCGGCGAAGAACGTACCGGAGGTGGCGGGGGCTTCCCGGACGAACACCTTGCCACGGTCGGGGGCGACGAAGGCATGGACCCGGGAGACGAGCCGGTCGCGTTCGATCAGGATGGGGGTGGCGGCGGCGGCCCGCACCGATTCGTCGCCGGAGGGGTTACGGCCCAGGACATAGGGCCGGTCCAGCGGGTAGCTGAGCCCGTCCTCGGTGACCAGGGCGCCGCGCGGGCTACTCGGCTGCGGCCCGGATTTTCCCAGCGCGACGGGCTCGGCCCGCTTCGCCGCATCCAAGGCCTGCGACCAGGCCAGGGGAGCGTTGGTGGCCGGGGTGTTGCGCGGGCCGGTGCTGACGGTGACGCCGTCACCGGTGGTCGGCCGGGAGCCCGTGCTCACCGTCTCGCCGTCGGCGTCGGGCACGAAACCGGTTGCCGGACCGGCGGATCCGGGCGCGGACTCCGCGGGCAGGGCGAAACCCGCGGTGGCCGGCCTCGCCTCGCCGTTCTCGGCGTGGCCGGACGGTTCGCGCAGTGCCCGGAATCCGGTGGCTTCGGTCGGCGGCGGCTCGTCGATCGCCTCGACGCGGCGCGGCGCCGGATTGCGGCGACGGCCGAGAGTGAGCACGAAACCGTTGCCGGTGACGATGCCCGCCCGCAGATCGGTGCGCGGATTGGCGCTGGTCGGGTCGGCCATCTCGGCGCCGACCGCGATCCGGCGGACGGGTTCGCGGATGATCTCGTCGACCCAGGTGAAGGCGCGGTCGCCGGCGAGGCGGCGGTTGCCCTCGGCGCCGGAGATCTCGGCGATCACCGCGCCGCGCAACAGGATCAGCATCCCGTCGGCGGTGGGCGCCAGCACGCCGAACGGCGGGGGTGCGGAGGAGCCACCGAAGACGACACCGGCCAGTCGCTGGGCCAGCGCCGCACCGGGTGCCGAGGCCGCGGTGCTCATCGCGACGGTCTCGACCGCGCCGAGCAGGCGATCGGTGGACGGTGTCTCGCCGGCGAGATAGACGACGACGTCGCCGAATCGGGCGACGATCCCGGTCCCGGGCACGATGGCCACGGTGGACGAATGCGCGCGCATCAATGCCTCCTTGTCGGACTGGCCGTTGTCAGCATAGAACGACTCGCGCGCGGGGGTCGGGGGATGTGGCCACCCCGGCGGCGCCGGTCGCGTCGGTCGGCTGCCGCGCGGCGGCAGTACGCCACTGGCACTGGCGGTTTCGGCCGGATCGAGGCGAAGCGCAGGCCATACCGAGGATTGGGATCGGTACCGCGAGCACCCACGCGGCGACGGCGGTGCCTGCCGAGACGGCGAGCGCGAGCAGGGTGAGCGTGCCCGCGAGGAAGGTGCGCGGGACGGATCCCCTGTGGTGCAACAGGGATCGGTGCCGGCAATGCGTTCGGCGCGGTGAGCTCGCGGGCTTTCGGTGAGAAATACAAACATTGTTCGTGTCAAACGACGTTCGTGGACCAGTATGATCGGCGCATGAACGCCGCACCCGTCAGTCGCCGGGCCAGACCGGCGAAAGCCCCGCTCAGCCGCGAAGTGGTCATCGAGACCGGATTGCGCATCCTCGACGCCGACGGCTCAGCCGCACTGACCATGCGCCGGGTCGCCCAGGAACTCGATACCGGCGCCGCCTCGCTCTACGTCTACGTCGCCCATCGCGACGACCTGATGACCGGCATGCTCGACCTCGTTCTGTCCACCGTGACCACGCCCACCGGCGGGGACTGGCGGCAGCGCCTGACCGCCCTGGTCGAGAACGCGATCGAGGCGCTCGGCAGGCATGAAGGTCTCGCCCTGCACGCCTTCGGCCGGATCCCGGCCACCGAGCACGCGCTCGGCCTGATCGAACAGCTGCTCGCTCTGGTGCGCGAGGGTGGGCTGGATCCGGCGACCGCCACCTGGGCCGTCGACCTGATCCACCGGCACATCACCGCCGTAGCCGCCGAGCAGGCGGCCTGCACCGCGCCGGGGTACCTCACCGAGATCACCCGGCGTTTCGCCGAACTGCCCGCCGAGCGGTACCCGACCATCGTCGCGCTGCGTGCGCAGATGCCGGCGGGCGGTGGCGAGGTCCGCGCCCGGTGGGCCCTGCGCGCCCTGCTCAACGGCATCATCGCCACCCCGGTGGACGCGCGGTGACCGGCGTCGATCAGCCAGGGACCGCCGAGCGGCGACCGGTAGTCGGCGGCCCGATCCGGCCCGCGAGCGAGTCGGAGATCCCGGTGCTGCAGGAGATCGAGCAACTGGCCGGCGCACCGTTCGCCGAGGTGGGAATGATCGCCGTCGCCGAGGACGAGCCGCCGCAGGCCGACACCCTGCGCGAGTACATCGCCGCCGAGCGCGCGTGGGT
>NZ_JBHXMY010000502.1:0-4364 GCF_042720195.1 Nocardia sp. NPDC058497
CGCGGATAAGCACTCGTTCGAACACACGACAACGACCCGATACTCGCGCTGTCGCGCCGGTATCGGGTCGTTTCGCGTTTCGCGGGGAGCTGGGCCGCTCAGGTGATGCGGCGGCTGCTGATATAGCCGGCCACCGTGACGATCAGCGCCGGTGGCCATGCCAGCACCGCGAGATAGCAGGCATCGGAGATCTTGCTCCACGCCGATTCGGGTTCGCCGCCGAAGGGGTCGACGCCGGACCAGTTGTCGATGCTCATCGCGCACAGGGCGATCAGGATGACGGCGCCGGTGAGCGCGATGGTGGAGACCAGGGCGATGGGCGCGCGGCGGCCGGGCGAGATGGGGCTCCAGCGGGGGACCACGTCACCGCGGGGATGGACCAGGCGCAACGCCAATAGCGCGGCGAGTAGTTCGGCGATGGACAGACCGAGTACGTAGGCGGTGCCTTCGCCCGGAATCATCTGTTCGGCGCGCCAGGCCGCCGGGGTGCCGAGTTCGAATCCGAATCCGAGCAGACCGCGCCACACCACGGTCGGTAGCGCGGCCGCCACGCAGATCCAGGCCGCGACCACGGCCCACGACGGCACGTCCTGTTTTAGAGGAGCGATTCTAGAATGCATATTCTAAAATTAGCGATAGGCTGACACCGTGGCAAGACCTGCGAAATTCGGCAATGAGGAACTCCTGGACGCGGCCCGCGACGCCGTGCTCGCACACGGATCCACCGCGTCCGTGGCCCAGGCCGCGGCGATGATCGGCGCGCCGACCGGCTCGGTGTATCACCGCTTCCCGTCCCGGGACCATCTGATGATCGCCCTGTGGCTGCGCTCGATCCGCCGGTTCCACGAGGGCTACCTCGCCGCCGCGCACCAGCCGGATGTCCGAGCGGCGTTGCGCGCGTGCGCGGTGCATATCCCGCGCTACTGCCGGGCGCATCCGGCCGATGCCCGCGCGATGATGCTGTTCCGGCACGCGGAGCTGGTGCAGGCCGCACCCGCCGATCTACGGGCAGAGGTCGCGACGGTGAACGATCAGGTGTGGGCGACACTGGACCGGCTCGCCGAGCAGCGCTACGGCAGGCGGGACGCGCGGCTGGTCACGCTGGTGCGGGCCGCGGTGGTCCAAGCGCCCTACGGGCTGGTGCGACCGCACATCGGCGCAGCGGTGCCCGACGTCCTCGACGAGATCGTCGTCGCGGCGGCCGAGGGTATTCTCGCCCTCGGCGACCGGTGAGGCGCTACACGCTGTAGCGCAGGGCCTGCTCCGAGCGGCAGATGTCGTCGATGCCGGCGACGATCTCGCGCAGCTGCTCCGAGGGCAGGGCCGAGGGGCGCAGGCGGCAGGTGAAGGTGATCAGGCCGTAGTCGGCGGGGGCGAGGCCGCGGGCGGCGGCTTCGGCGCGCAGGTACGGGGAGCGCACGCCGTAGGTCATCGCGGAGATGACGGTGAAGCAGCCGGTGCGTTCGCGGTGGTCGGCGAACAGGTCGTGCAGGCCGTAGAACACCGAACCGTAGTTGGCCAGCGGCGCGAACACGCCCACCCGGTAGGCGGGACCGCGCTCGGAGGAGCTGATGACGGTGTCGGCCAGGTACTCCGCGTCGCGCATGGTGAGCACCTTCGGCGCGAACATCAGCGCGCCCGCCGCGGCATTGCGCACCGGCATGCCCGCGCGGCCGCCCGCGGCGGAGGCGATGGCGCCCAGCGACTTCCGGGTGCGGGTGCCGACCTCGCGCCGGGCCCGCAGGCCGCGGGTGGGGGCGGTCGGGTAGAGGCTGGACCATTGGCCGAAGCGGACGGCGCCGAGGGTGACCTGGCCGGTGCCGACGGGGCGCGCCACCTTCAGCGGCGCGGTGTCGACCCAGCGGCCGACCTGCAGCGCCGCGCTGCCGGGGTTGGTGATCTCGGTGGTGGCGTGCTCGACGAAGGAATCGAAGTCGAGGAACCGGTCGGCGTCGGTGGTGAGCCAGGTGTGGTCCTTGTCGACCTCGACGACGTCGAGGGTCAGCGCGGTGATGATGCCGGCCCGGCCGCCCGCGCCGAGGATGCGGTGGAACCGCTCGGTGTGGTGGCCGCGCCCGCAGGTGCCGATCCGGCCGTCGGGGTCGACGTACTCGAGGTCGACGATCTGGTCGATGAACATGCCGTAGCGATGCGAGGCGGTGCTGACGCCACCGACGGAGGCGAAACCGCCCGCGGTGATGTCGCGGTGATCGCCGACAACGGGCAGGCCCAGACCGTGCGCGCCGAGGCGGCGATCGATCTCGGAGAGCTTGGCGCCCGCCTGCACGCGGACGGTGCGCCTGCCCAGGTTGATGTCGAGCACCGAGTTCATCTTGCGCAGCGAGAGCACCGCGCGCTGATCGGTCAGGCCATAGGACTCTTCGGTCTGCTCGCCGCCGCGAACCGTCAGCCGTTCCGAACGATCACGCGAATCACGCACAGTGCGAACGACATCCGCAGTGTCCCGGGGGAGATATTCTTCGGAGATAACGGTGTGCGGCGTGCCCATGACCGCATAGCTAACCACAGCTCGGCGATTCTTGCGCACGGTACCTCGCAGCTATTTCCGGGCAGGGGCGAGCTGCTTGCTGAACAGGACTTTTCCGGTCGCGTCGCACAGGTCGACCGTGAGTTCGCCGGAGCGCCCGTCGATGCGGACCTCACCGAAATGCTGGTACTGCGCGTCCAGCGGTGAGGTGTTGGGTGCGGGCGGTGCGTGCACGAACACCGCCTCGGGCCCGAAGGTCGGGTCGAGGTCGTTGGGGCCGAACGCGCCCGCGTTGAGCGGGCCGGAGACGAACTCCCAGAACTCGTCGAAATCGGCGAAGGCCGCGCGGGCGGGCGAGTAGTGGTGCGCGGCGGTGTAATGCACGTCGGCGGTGAGCCAGACGACATCGGCGACCTTGTTCGCCTTGATCGCCGAGAGCACCTGGGCGATCTCGGTTTCGCGGCCCGACGGTGCGCCGGGGGCGGCGTTGGCGGGGCCCTCGAAGGCGGTCTTGCCGTCGGGGACGATCACGCCAAGCGGCAGGTCGGCGGCGACGATCTTCCAGGTGGCCTTCGACTCCCGCAGGCCGTCGATGAGCCAGGTGGTCTGCGCGGCGCCCAGGACCGAGCCCTGCGGTGCGGTGTTGGCGCCGTTGGCGTCCTTGTAGGCGCGCATGTCGAGGACGAACACGTCCAGCAGCGGGCCGTAGGCGATCTTGCGATACAGCCTGCCGTCGACGGCTTCCGACGGCTCCAGCGGCATCCACTCGTGGAAGGCCTGCCACGAGCGCGCGGCCAGGGTGTCCATGCTTCGCTCGGTGTAGCCCTTGTCGGCGGCGACCGTGCCGCCGGGATACCAGTTGTTGGTGGTCTCGTGGTCGTCCCACTGGACGATCTGGGCGACGGCGGCGTTGAAGCGGCGGTAGTTGTCGTCGGTGAGGTTGTAGGCGTAGTTGCCGCGGAACTGGTCGAGGGTCTCGGCGGGCGCGTTCTTGGCCTCGGCGGTGATGTTCTTCCAGACCCGGCCGTCGGGCAGCGTCACCGACTCCTTCAGCGCGTTGTCGGCATAGACGCAGTCGCCGGAGTGCAGGAACAGATGTGGGTCGCGGGCGGCCATGGTGGCGAAGACCTTCATGCCGCCCAGGTCCGGATTGATGCCGAAACCCTGGCCCGCGACGTCACCGGACCACTGCAGCCTGATGTCGGCGGGTGCGGTCGGCGCGGTGCGGAAGACGCCGGTCACCGTCTCCGAGCTCGCGCCGTCCTCGCCGTCGAGGCGGACCCGGTAGTGCACCAGCTCGCCCGCGGGCAGGCCGTTGACACGGATCCGGCCGGTGCCGTCGGTGGCCGGGGTGAGCAGGGGACCGGTGAATCGTGTGACGTCACTGAACTTCTCGGTCGCCGCGGTCTCCACGACCAGCGTCGCGGGCCGGTCCGAACGCGCCCAGATCAGCGCGCCGTCGCTGCGCGGGTCACCGACGGCGACGCCATGGGTGAGCGTCGGCCTGGCCCGGACCAGGCCGGGACGGTCACCGCACGCGGCCAGGGCGGGTGCGGTCACCAGACCGACGGCGGTGGAGCCCAACAGGGTGCGCCGGGACATCGCGAAATCCGAACGAGCCATAGGTTGCACGGTGCAATGCCGGTCGGAACCGCGGGACGCGGCCGTGGCAACGCCGCGTGAACGGTGCCGTACGAATCGCCCCGTGGGGCCAGTACTTTGCCACCGGTTTCCGGAGAGTCCGACTGCGGCTGTCGGTTGTCCGAGCAGGAGCGGTGGCCAGGCTGGACAACGCGCCGCAGAAGCAGTCGTGGCTCGGACACCGCGCGCGGGGGCTGGGTGTGCGCGGCGCGGGGGCCACAGGGGTGTGTAGAAT